>JAEYXO010000103.1 GCA_023431245.1 Pseudomonadota bacterium
AGTGGGAGGCCCAGGTTACCGGCGAACGCACGCCGGGCGGCAGGGTGTTCTATATCCATGCGGTCGACGGCAACACGCTGCGCGTGTCGTCCGCGCGGCCGCAGTAAGCGCAGTTTTCGACAACCGAGCATCGTGACGGAGAGCCCGCCATGTTTCCCAAACTGATCATCGTAGTTTTCCTGACCGGCATGCTGATCGCCTTTGATCAGCGCTCGTTTGCCGTGCCGTTTTTCGTGGTGGCCCTGGGCGTCGTGGTGGCCATCGAATCGATACGCCAGGTGCCGCAGCAGATGGCCTGGGTCATCGAGCGCCTGGGCAAGTTCCACAGCGTCCTGGAGCCCGGTTTGAACGTGATCGTCCCGTTCCTCGACAAGGTGGCCTACCGCCATTCCCTGAAGGAGACGCCGCTCGACGTCCCCGAGCAGGTCTGCATCACCCGCGACAACACCCAGCTCGGTGTCGACGGCATCATCTATTACCAGGTGACCGACCCGAAACTCGCGTCCTACGGCTCGTCGGACTACATCTCGGCAGTGACACAGCTGGCGCAGACCACGCTGCGTTCGGAAATCGGCAAGATGGAGCTCGACAAGACTTTCGAGAGCCGCGACGAAATCAACCGCCAGGTGGTGTCGGTGCTCGACGAGGCCGGCCGCACCTGGGGCGTGAAGGTGCTGCGTTATGAAATCAAGAACCTGACTCCGCCGGACTCGATCCTGCGGGCGATGCAGGCGCAGATCACCGCCGAGCGCGAAAAACGCGCGCTGATCGCGAAGTCCGAGGGGCAGCGCCAGGAAGAGATCAATCTTGCCGACGGCGAGAAGCAGGCGGCGGTGCTCAAATCGGAAGGCGACAAGACCGCGGCGATCAACCGCGCGCAGGGCGAGGCGGCGCGCATCCAGCTGATTGCCGAGGCCACCGCGGGTGCGATCAACACCGTGGCCCAGGCGCTGAACGGTCCCGGCGGCAGCCAGGCGGCGAACCTTGAAGTGGCGAAACTCTACGTCAACGCCTTCGCGCACCTGGCGCGGACCAACAACACGCTGATCGTGCCGGCCAATGTCGCCGATGTGGCGACACTGGTGAGTTCGGCGATGGCGGTGATGGACAACGTCAAGAAGGCAACGCCGGGCAGCGCACCTGCGGCCGGCGCGGCGTCCTGATCAGGCGGGGCAAGGCGGGGCTCAGTGCGGCGTGATACCAGTCGCCGCTGACATCGCGGTGATGCCGGCAGGGCCCGGCAGCGGCTGACCGGCTGCGCGACGGGCGGCTTCCTCTTCCGCCGGTGTCGGCAACTCGCCGCTCCAGATCGCGGAACCACCGGCGGACGACGGGTTGAAGTCGCCGGGCAGCGAGGAGCCGTCCAGTTTTTCCCTTGGCGGATTGCCGTCGTAAATCAGGTTGCGGCGGCGCTGAAGATAGGCATCGCGCACGAATTCGTATTCATCCAGCGCGGCGACCGCGAGTATGCGGCTGGCGCTGAGCAGGTTTGCGCGGTCGGACACCAGGCGCAACGCGGCGATCTGGTTGCGGTCGCGCGGCGGATTGATGTGGGACACGGGATCGACCGCCATGTAGACCACGGTGCCCACCGCGTCGCGGGTGGTGCGCGGCCCGAGGAAGGGCAGCACCAGATAGGGCCCGTCACCGACCCCCCAGTAACCGAAGGTCTGGCCGAAATCCTCCTCGTGTTTTTCCAGGCCGGCCGGGGTTGCCACGTCGAAAATCCCGAGCAGGCCGGCCGTGGTGTTGAGCAGCACGCGGCCGATGTCGGAAAGCGCGGCGCCGAATTTGCCCTGCAGCAGGTTGTTCAGCGCGACGATGACATCGTTGATGTTGGCGAACACGTTGCTGACGCCGGTACGCACGAGGCCGGGCACCACGCCCTGGTAGACCTCGGCCGCCGGTTTGATGAACATGGTGTCCACGCCGTCGTTGAAGGTGTAGATCCCGCGGTTGAGGGGCTCCAGCGGGTCGCGCGGGTCGCCGGTGCTGGCGCATCCGCCCAGTACTCCGAGTCCGAGCACGGCGCAGACCAGGGCCGAGCGCAAACGACGGGCAAGATGGAGCATGTTGCGTATCCTTGACTTGTTTTTCGTGCCGCCATCGGCAGGTTTCGCGATTATATACAAGCCGTTGGCGTTCCGGCGCGCGGTGCCGCCGCTGTTGCAAAAACACAGCATCAGCAATCCGGCGACGGCACGATGACGGTGCACCGGAATCCGCCGATGCACGCCGAGCGTGCCGTTTTATTGGTCGGGGATTGGTCAAATCCGCTTTGTTATACTCGTTTCACTGAACATCCGGGCCGCTGAACGTCATCCTTTGTCCCGGACACAACACCCCTACGCAGGAGCCGAACCATGCTGCAGAAAGCCAAGCCGCCCGTCGAACTGAAAGATCCCAGCCTGTTTCGCCAGCAGTGTTACATCGATGGCGCCTGGGTCGATGCCGACGACAAGTCGACCCTGACCGTGGTCAACCCCGCCACCGGCGTGCCGGTCGGCACGGTGCCGAAGATGGGTGCCGCCGAGACCCGGCGCGCGATCGAGGCCGCCAATGCCGCCTGGCCGGCCTGGCGCGCGAAAACGGCGAAGGAGCGTTCGAACATCCTGCGCAAGTGGTTCGAGCTGATGATGGCGAACCAGGAAGATCTGGCAAAGCTGATGACTGTCGAGCAGGGCAAGCCGATCGCCGAATCGCGCGGCGAGATCGCCTACGGCGCCTCCTTCATCGAGTGGTTCGCCGAGGAAGGCAAGCGCATCTACGGCGACACCATTCCGACCCACGCCCCGGACAAGCGCATCGTGGTGATCAAGCAGCCGATCGGCGTCTGCGCGGCGATCACGCCGTGGAATTTTCCCAATGCGATGATCACGCGCAAGGCGGGTCCGGCGCTGGCGGCCGGCTGCACGATGGTGATCAAGCCGGCGTCGCAGACGCCGTATTCGGCGCTGGCGCTGTGCGAACTCGCCGAGCGCGCCGGCATCCCGAAAGGCGTGCTGTCGGTGGTCACCGGTTCCGCCGGTCCGATCGGCAAGGAACTGACGACCAACCCGGTCGTGCGCAAGTTCACCTTCACCGGTTCCACCGAAATCGGCAAGCTGCTGATGCAGCAGTGCGCGAGCACCGTGAAGAAGGTGTCGCTGGAACTGGGCGGCAATGCGCCTTTCATCGTGTTTGACGATGCCGACCTTGCTTCGGCGGTCGAAGGCGCGCTGGCTTCCAAGTTCCGCAATACCGGCCAGACCTGTGTCTGCGCCAACCGCATCTTCGTGCAGGACGGCGTCTACGATAAATTCGCGAAAATGCTGTCTGAAAAAGTCGCTGCGATGAAGGTCGGCAACGGACTGGAGGACGGAAACCTGCAGGGCCCGCTGATCGACATGAAGGCGGTGGAGAAGGTCGAGGAGCATATCGCCGACGCGCTGGCCAAAGGTGCGACCGTGCTGACCGGCGGCAAGCGCCATGAAAAGGGCGGCCAGTTCTTCCAGCCCACGGTGCTGGCCAATGTCAGCACCGACATGAAGGTGACCCACGAAGAGACCTTCGGCCCGGTGGCGCCGCTCTACCGCTTCAAGACCGAGGAGGAGTTGCTGAAGCTCGCCAACAATACCGAGTACGGCCTCGCCTCCTATTTCTACAGCCGCGACATCGGCCGCATCTGGCGCATCGCCGAAGGCCTGGAGTCGGGCATTGTCGGCATCAACGTTGGCATCATTTCCAACGAGATTGCCCCCTTCGGCGGTATCAAGGAGTCGGGCATCGGCCGCGAAGGGTCGAAGTACGGCATCGAGGAATTTGTCGAGGTGAAATACCTGTGCATCGGTGGTGTGAATAAATAATTCAATAAAATCAAATACTTATAGAAAAAACCGCCGCAGTGCCCGCTGCGGCGGTTTGGTTTTCGGAGTCCTGAATGTTCAGCATCCTCGGCCTTGACCATGTCGTGCTGCGTGTCGCCAGTCTGCCGCGCATGGTGCGGTTCTACTGCGACGCTCTCGGCTGCACCGTGGAGAAGGAACGCGAGGACCTCGGCATGACGCAACTGCGTGCCGGCAGCGCGCTGATTGATCTCGTTGCGGTGGACGGGGAGATCGGCCGCCGGGGCGGCGCGGCAGCGGGCACGGAAGGTCGCAACATGGATCATTTCTGCCTGCGCATCGAGCCCTTCGATCCGGGGACGCTCAGCGCGCACCTGCTGCGGCACGGCGTCGTGCCGGGCGAGATCAAGCCGCGTTACGGTGCCGACGGGCAGGGGCCGTCGCTGTACCTGAGCGACCCCGAAGGCAACGTCGTGGAGCTGAAAGGGCCGCCGGAGCATCGTCCGGCAGCCCGCTGAAACGCCGTTTCGCTCCGCTCAGAGCGTGGCGACGAGATGCTTCGTATAGGCCTGCGTGCCGAGCCTGCCGCCGAGGTCCGGCGTGCGGGTGTCCGGCGACTGCAGTGAGGCATCGATCGCGGCCTCAATGGCTTTTGCCGCAGCATCGAATTCCGGACGCCGGTGTTTCGCCGCCAGCCATTCCAGCAGCATCGCCGATGACAGCAGCAGTGACACCGGGTTGGCCTTGTCCTGGCCGGCGATGTCGGGTGCCGAGCCGTGCTGGGCCTGGGCGCAGCAGGCGTTGTCGCCGGTCATCGTCGAGCCGGCCAGTCCGAGGCCGCCCGACAGTTCGGAGGCTTCGTCCGACAGGATGTCGCCGAACATGTTGCCGGTGACGATGCAGTCGAAGCGGTCGGGGATGCGCACCAGCAGCGCCGCCATCGCGTCGACAATCTTCTCGTCGAGTTCGACATCGGGGTAGTTTTTCGCCACTGCGCGCACCTCGCGCAGGAACAGACCATCGGACATGTGCAGCACGTTGGCCTTGTGCACGGCAGTGACTTTTTTCCGCCGCCGGCGCGCCCATTCGAAGGCGACTTCGGCGATGCGCCGCGACTGTTTCGCGGTGACCTTGCGCACCGCGATGGCGACGTCCTCGGTGGGCATGAATTCGCCGCGGCCCATGAACATGTTGCGGTCGCCGTAGAAGCCTTCGGTGCACTCTCGGAAAATCACCAGGTCGATCGGTTTGCCGGTGAGGCCGACGCCCATGCGCGATTTGGCCGGGCGGATGTTGGCGAAGAGGTCGAGCTGCACGCGCAGCCAGCCCGAAGGATTGATGCCGCCCTGTTCCTTCGGCGGGTAGTCGAGGTGCGACACCGGACCGAGGATGATGCCCGGCGCCTCGCACGCGGCCTGCTGGATGGATTCGGGGAAGGTCGAGCCGTGTTTTTTCAGCGCCGCGAAGCCGATGTCGCGGATGTCCCATTCGAGGCCCAGATTGAACTTCGTGTTGGCGCGGTCGAGCACGGCGAGGGTGGCGGCGGTGATTTCGGGGCCGATGCCGTCGCCGGGAAGAACGAGGATTTTCATTGCGATGCCTGTCAGGTTGGGGCGAGAATTGTATCAGCGCCGCCGGATCACCCGGGACGCATCAACCTCACAAAAAGTCCGCAGACATGCCGCGCGTCGTCGCTCTCTACCGTTATCCGCTCAAGGGGTTCACCCCGGAATACTGCAACGCATTGACCGTGCTGCCCGAAGGCCGGGTGGCCGGAGACCGCGTGCTGGCCCTGCGTTTTGCCAACGCGCCGGTGGCGGATGAACTCTGGTGCCGCAAGTACGAGGGCGTGGTGCTGGCGAACACGCCCGGCCTCGCGCGACTGCAGACCCGTTACGACCACGAACATGGTCGACTGCGCATTGCGCTCGGCGATCGCGTGCTGGTCGACGAGCCGATCGAAGGCGCCGGCCGCCGGCGCATTGTCGAGGCGCTGACCGGCTACGTGCTGGACCTGGATGAAAACCCGCTGAAGGGGCATCCCGAACGCCTGCCGCTGAAGCTGGTCGGCGACGGCGTCACACCGCGCTACCAGGACA
>JAEYXO010000225.1 GCA_023431245.1 Pseudomonadota bacterium
AAACCCTCGCCCAGCTCGAAGCCGAGGGCACGATCACCCGCCACGTCGGCCGCGGCACCTTCCTCGCCGACACCGGCGGCTTCCCCGCCGACAGCATCACCCACACCAGCCCCGCCGAGCTGATGGAAGCGCGCATGCGCCTGGAGCCGGCGATGGCCGAACTGATCGTCACCAATGCCACGCCGGCCGACTTCGAGCGCATGGAAACCTGTCTCGATCGCGCCGAGCGCGGCACGACGCTCGACGACTTCGAGGTCTGGGACGCGGCGCTGCACCAGGCGCTGGCGGCCGCCACCCACAACCGCTTCGTCACCCGCGTCTTCGACATGGCCACCGCGGTGCGCCACCAGACCGAATGGGGCAAGCTGAAGGACCGCGTGGTGACGCCGGAGCGGCGGCTCAAGTACCAGGAAGAACACCGCGCCATCGTCGATGCGCTGAAGGCGCGCGACGCCGACCGCGCGCGCGCCGCGATCCTCGTCCACCTGCAGCACGCCCAGCGCAACCTGTTCGGCTTCTAGCCCGCGCTGCAGTAGACTTCCGCGATGGAAGTCTCCCTCGCCTCCGCCGTCGTCATCCTGCTGCTGGTGATGGACCCGCTCGGGAATATCCCGCTGTTCGTCTCGCTGCTGAAGAACGTCGCGCCGGAGCGGCGCAACCGCGTGATCCTGCGGGAATGCGCGATCGCCTTCGCCCTGCTGCTGTTTTTCGTGTTCTTCGGGCGCTGGATCCTCGCCCTGCTCGGTCTCTCCGACGCCTCGCTCAACATCGCCGGCGGCGTGATCCTGTTCCTGATCGCGCTGCGCCTGGTGTTCAAGCATCCGGAGGGCGTGTTCGGCGCCGATGCGCTCGATGCCGAACCTTTCATCGTGCCGCTGGCGATCCCCTCGATCGCCGGCCCCTCGGCCATCGCCACGGTGATCCTGCTGGTGTCGCGCGCGCCCGAGCGCATGGGCGACTGGATCCTCGCGCTCGCCATCGCCAGCGCGGTGACCCTGGTGCTGCTGCTGGCCTCGACGCGCATCGCGCAACTGCTCGGCCTGCGCGGGCTGGCCGCCGTCGACCGCCTGATGGGCCTGATCCTGACCGCGATCGCGGTCGAAATGCTGATGAAGGGTATCGAAAGCTTCGTCCGCGGCCTCTAGGCCGGCCCTCCGCTCCTCCGGGGAATCGCCCCGGCACCGAAATAAGCCTTGACACTGCGCCGATGCCGCATGTTGATATCTCCTGCGGTCGCGGCAGGGCGGCGCGCTTTACAAAATGATGACAAGGCTTGTCAACAGCCCCGACAAGGCCCATTGCAGCAGGGGGAAACGTCCGCTAAGTGATTGACTGGATTGGGCTTTTGAGGCCCTGTCGGAGTGTTATATAAGTACTTGTTTTTATTGTGTTTTTTGACATTTTCCCAGTGCGCGATTCGGCCCCGGAATTTTTTTCCTGCGGGCGCGCCGATGATGCGCCGGTGCACACGGCCTTTACGCTCACCATTCCGGTGCATGGCGTCAAAAATCATTCACAATTTCTGTGGATATCTCTGTGAACAAGGCCAAAAAAGCGTTATCGAAAATGCGTCACGCCCGGGACAGGGTTAGATTGCCTATTTTTTTGGCAATCGGCGTCATGCCGGTGCTGATCGCCGCGCTGAACTGGCATTGTTGCGACGCAATTGCCGCAACGCCGGAATTCCGCATTGAAGAACGCAGCGTTCTCGAAATGTCATCACCCGCGGCAACCCGAGGTCAGCATGCACTGACCCTGACGCTCGCCAACATCGGCGGCTGGAACGACGCGGAGATCACCACCGCCGTCTCCACGGCCGCCGGCATCCTCGCGCAGTGCGGCGTACGCATCACGGGTGCCGAACTGCTGCGCATCCGCGTGCCGGCCAGCCACCGCGACTTCCACACGCCGCGTTCGCGCGAACTGGCACGCGCGCTGCCGCTGCGCAAACCGGCGGTCTATTTCGCCGCCGGCACCCGCCAGATTCCGGCTTTCGATGCCGAGGCCATCGGCCGCGGCAACAGCCGCACGCGGCCCGAACTCGCCGACACCGTGTGGATCATCAGCGGCGTGCGCGACCCCGGCATCGCCCTCGCCCACGAACTGGCCCAAGTGCTGATGGACAGCGGCGAGCACGACAACAGCCCGGGCAACCTGATGGCCGAAGAAACGGCGCCGGGCAACACCCGGCTGACCCCGGCGCAATGCGCGCGCATCACCGCCACCGGCAGCCGCAACGGCCTGCTGCAGGCCGGCGTAGACTGAGCGCATGCAGGACCTGCCGCACGCCGCCGCCCCCGAGGGCCCCTGGAATCCCGGACTGCAGTCGCAGATCCCGGCGGCGCTGCTGCACCTCGCGACCATCCACCGCCCGGAAAACGTCACCACCTCGCTGCGCCAGGTGCGCGAACTCGCCGACCTCACCGGCCTGCCGATGGAAGACCTCGTGGTGTACAAGCCGGAACGCCTGGTGGTGCACGAACTGCTGGCGCGGGTGACCGCGGATTTCAGCATCGAGGACGGCAGCAAAACCGAAGACCTCGGCATCAACTTCCGCCGCACCACCGATGCCATCCTCAGCCGCCACATTGCCCCGCACATGGGCGGCATCCGCGCCGCGCACGAAGCGCTGCGCACTAACCTGTTCAACGCGGTGATGCAGCTGATTGAAAGCGGCATGCAGGATGCGCCGGTGGCAGCGCCGGCCCGCAGCGGCCTCTGGGCGAAACTCACGGGCAAGGCCGCGCCGGCGGCAGCGGAGGAAACGGAATCGCGCGACCTGCGCGCGATCCGCCGCTGGGAGGCCGGCGCGCGGGATGCCGC
>JAEYXO010000243.1 GCA_023431245.1 Pseudomonadota bacterium
GGTCCTGGTTGCTGTCGTCCTCGATCCACTGCAGACAGTGTTTTTTCGCATAGGCGGCGATCATGCTCCGCGGCACATCAAGCAGGGGACGCAGCACTGCAGGCATATCCCGCACCGCGCTCCTGAATACGGGCATCGCCGCCAATCCGCGCGGACCGGCGCCGCGCAGCAATTGCAGCCGCACGGTTTCCGCCTGGTCATCGCGGTTGTGCGCCAGCACCACGATTCCGCCGCCGCTCCCGGCAAAGGCCCGGTAACGCGCGGTCCGCGCCGCAGCCTCCGTGCTGTTGCCGCGCTTCACTGCAACCTTGACCACCTTCAGCCCGATGCCGAGCTCCCGGCAATGGCGACGGCAGAAGGCAGCCCAGTCCGCCGCCCGCGCGTTGAGCTGGTGATTGACATGCATCGCCGAGATCCGGTCGGGCGGCATCCGCAACCCGCGCACGAGGACATGCAGCAGCACCATCGAATCGATACCGCCGCTGAAGCCGACCACCAGTTTTGAATTGCGCGGCACATGTGCAAGCACGCTTGCGCGCACCTGCGCCGCGAGATCAGGCTTCACGCCGCGACAGCCGGCCTGAAGCGGATATCAGCGGCTTTCCGCTTCCTTGAACTGGCCATATCCCATCAGTCTTTCGAAACGTGTCTCGGTCAGCTTGTCGACCGGGATATCACGCAGCTGCCGCCAGCTCTCCTGCAGGGCCTTCTTGAGGGACTGCATCATGGCCTGGGGATCGCGGTGCGCGCCGCCCAGCGGTTCGCTGACCACCTTGTCCACCAGTCCCAGCGCCTTGAGCCGGGTGGCGGTGATTCCCAGCGTTTCGGCGGCATCAGCCGCGCGCTCGGCGCTTTTCCAGAGTATCGATGCACAGCCCTCCGGAGAAATCACTGAATATGTCGAATATTGCAGCATCAGCGTCACATCGCCCACCGCCACCGCCAGGGCGCCGCCAGAACCGCCCTCGCCGATCACCGTGCAGATCACCGGGGTTTTCAGCGCCGCCATCGCATACAGGTTGCGGCCAATGGCCTCCGACTGGCCGCGCTCCTCGGCGCCGACCCCGGGATAGGCGCCGGGCGTGTCGATGAACGTGAACACCGGAACGCCGAATTTCTCGGCCAGCTTCATCAGGCGCAGCGCCTTGCGGTATCCCTCCGGGCGCGGCATGCCGAAGTTGCGAAGGATCTTTTCCTTGGTGTCCCGCCCCTTCTGGTGTCCGATCACGACCACCGTCTGTCCGCCAAAACGCGCAAGACCTCCGACAATCGCCGGGTCGTCGGCATAGGCGCGGTCGCCGTGCATTTCCTCGAAATCGGTGAACAGCCCGTTGATGTAGTCCAGCGTGTAAGGGCGCTGCGGATGGCGCGCGACCTGTGCGATCTGCCAGGCCGTAAGCTTGGAATAGATATCCCGGGTCAGTGCCTGGCTTTTTTTCTGCAGTCGCGCGATTTCTTCGGAGATGTCCAGCGCCGAATCATCCTGCACGAAGCGCAGTTCTTCGATCTTGGTTTCCAGATCGGCGATCGGCTGCTCGAACTCGAGGAATGTCGTTTTCATGGGGCGGGATGATACAGGAGGCCGGCCGGAGGGCACATCAGTGCGCGACCGGCACGGCGCAGTGGAACGCCATCAATACCATGCCACGTCACCGCCCCGCGGATCACTGGCCGCCTGCGCAGCGCCGCCGCCCCTGGGCTGGAAAACCGCCTGCAGATTGCCCCAGCGGCGGTTGGCCGTCTCCAGGCGGTGCCCCATGCCTTCCATCTCCGCCTTCCATCCGGCGGAAAACCCTTCCGGCTCGATTTCAATGCGATCCGGCCAGTACTGGTGGTGATACCGGGGCAAGCCGACCAGCCGGTGCAGATCCACCACGGGCAGTCGCAGGTATTCCATCGCCGCCAGCAGGACCTGGCTGATGATGCGCGATCCCCCCGGCGCACCGAGCACCAGCACGCCCTTGTCATCTTCGACAAATGCCGGCGTCATGCTGGACAGCGGGCGTTTGCCCGGTGCCATCGCATTGGCTACACCGCCGCGCAGCCGGAAGCTGTTGGCCAAATCGGCACGCAGCGTGAAATCGTCCATCTCGTTGTTCAGCAGCACACCGCTGCCGCGCCCCATCAATCCCGATCCGAACAGCAGGTTGATGGTCAGGGTGGCCGCCACCCGGTTCCCGGCGGCATCGATGATCGAGAAATGGGTCGTGTTGCCGCTGCCGCCCGCGCCCCCGCCATCGGCGTGCGGCAGTACGGACGCGCGCCGCGGATCGATTGCAGCAGCCTGCTCTTTCGTTCGCCCGTCATCGAGGATGCGGGCCAGCGGGATCGGCACATGATCGGGGTCGCCCAGCTGGCTGCGGTCACGAAAGGCGCGGCGCAGCGCCTCGACGACCAGATGCGCGGTTCGCGGATCATGCGCATCACCCACCGGAAAATGGCCGAGGATGCCGAAAACCTGGGCCAGCGCGACGCCGCCCGCCGACGGCAGCGCCGCCGCGGTGATCGTCGCGCCGCGGTAGGCAAAACGCAGGGGCTCGCGCTCGATCACCCGGTAGCTCTCGAGGTCGGACAGTTGCCAAGCGCCACCGGCGGCATTCACCGCGTCGACCATGCCGCGGGCCACCGGCCCCCGGTAAAAGGCCGCCGCTGCGCCCTCGCGCGCGATGCGCTCCAGCGTTGCCGCAAGTTCAGGCTGCCGCAGCACAAAACCCGGCTCCGGCGCGCGTCCCCTGTCGAGGAACAGCAGTGTTTCCGGGTTGGCCTGCAGCAACGATTCGCGCATCTTCGCGATCCGCGCATACCGCCGGTCCACCGCGAAACCGTCCCGAGCCAGCCGGATTGCCGGTTCCAGTGTCTGCGCCAGCGGCATGGTTGCGCAGTGCCGTGTCAGGTGGTCC
>JAEYXO010000389.1 GCA_023431245.1 Pseudomonadota bacterium
ATCTGGATGACGGCGATTTCCTGATCGGTGTGGCGATCACCGACGGCAAGCAGGACATCATGCTGTTCTCGGATGCCGGCAAGGCCGTGCGTTTCAGCGAGACCGAGGTGCGCGCAATGGGGCGTGCCGCTGCCGGCGTGCGCGGCATGAAACTTCAGGGAAAACAAAGGGTTATATCGCTGCTCACGGCCGGCGACGAGGAAAAGTCGGTACTCACCGCGACCGAGAACGGTTATGGCAAGCGCACGCCGGTGGCGGAATACACCCGCCACGGCCGCGGCACGCAGGGCATGATCGCGATCCAGGCCAGCGACCGCAACGGCAAGCTGGTCGGCGCGCAACTGGTGACCAGGGACGACGAGATCATGCTGATCACCACCGGCGGCGTGCTGATCCGCCCCCGGGTCAAGGAAGTGCGCGTGCAGGGCCGTTCGCCCCAGGGCGTGCGCCTGATCAACCTCGATGAAGGCGAGAAACTCGTCGGCATGGAAACCATCGTCGAGACGGATGAGGACGAGTGATTGGCGAATGGTGAGTGGTAAACAGTGAAGGATGCGGTGGCGGGGCCTTTCCGCCGCCCACCGGGCCGCAGTTACCGTTAAAAACACAGGAACCCCGTTGATGACGCGCGTATTCAATTTCAGCGCCGGACCGGCCGTATTGCCGGAACCGGTACTGCAGCAGGCGGCGGCGGAAATGCTCGACTGGCAGGGCAGCGGCATGTCGGTCATGGAAATGAGCCATCGCGGCAAGGAGTTCATCGACATCCACGCCCGGGCCGAAGCCGACCTGCGCGAACTGATGGCGATCCCGAAGAACTACAGGGTGCTGTTCCTGCAGGGCGGCGCCTCCGCGCAGTTTGCCGTGGTGCCGATGAACCTGCTGCGCGGCAGGGACCGCGCCGACTACGTCAACACCGGGCAGTGGTCGAAGAAGGCCATTGCCGACGCGAAGAAATACTGCAAGGTCAACGTTGCCGCGTCCTCCGAATCCGACAACTACACCCGCGCCCCGAAGCAGTCCGAATGGAAGCTCGATCCCGGCGCGGCCTATGTGCATGTCACCACCAACGAGACCATCGGCGGTGTCGAATTCCACTGGACACCGGATACCGGCGACGTGCCGCTGGTGGCGGACATGTCCTCGCACATCCTGTCGCGGCCGATGGATGTGTCGAAATTCGGGCTGATCTATGCCGGCGCGCAGAAGAACATCGGGCCGGCCGGGCTGACCATCGTCATCGTCCGCGACGACCTGCTCGGCCAGGCGCTGCCGGTGACCCCCACCGTGTTTGACTACAAGGTGCAGGCCGAGAGCGACTCGATGTCGAACACACCGGCGACCTACGGCATCTACATGGCCGGGCTGGTGTTCCAGTGGCTGAAGAAACAGGGCGGCCTGGCGAAGATGGAGCAGGTCAACCGCGCCAAGGCGGCGCTGCTCTACGACTATCTCGACCAGACCGAGTTCTACCATTCGCCGGTGGCGAAGGACGACCGCTCGCTGATGAACGTGCCGTTCACGCTGCGCAGCGCCGACCTCGAAAAGGCCTTCCTGCAGGCGACCGAGGCGGCGGGGCTGACGCAGCTGAAGGGCCACCGCTCGGTCGGCGGCATGCGCGCCTCGATCTACAACGCGATGCCCGTCGAGGGCGTCAAGGCGCTGGTGGAGTGCATGAAAGAGTTCGAGCGCAAACATGGCTGAATCCCCGGGTGTGCAGGCGCCGCTGCGGATCCTGACCATCAACGCCATCGCCGCGGTGGGGCTGCACCGCTTTCCGAAAGAGCATTACGTCGTTGGCGCCGACACCGCCGATCCCGACGCCATCCTGGTGCGCTCGCAGGACCTGCACAAGATGGACATCCCGGCCAGCGTCAAGGCGATCGGCCGCGCCGGTGCGGGCACCAACAACATCCCGGTGGACCGGATGAACCAGCGCGGCGTGCCGGTGTTCAACGCGCCGGGCGCCAATGCCAACGCGGTCAAGGAACTGGTGATCGCGGCGATGCTGATTGCGGCCCGCAACCTGGTCCCGGCGGCGCGTTTTGTCGAGGGCCTGAGCGGCGATGACCATGCGCTGCACAAGCTGGTCGAGGACGGCAAGAAACAGTTCGCCGGCATCGAGCTCCCCGGCCGCACGCTGGGCGTGATCGGGCTGGGCAAGATCGGCAGCCTGGTCGCCGATGCCGCGATCAAGCTCGGCATGAACGTGCTGGGCTACGACCCGGAAATCACGGTTGACGCCGCCTGGAGCCTGCCGTCGCAGGTGCGCAAGGCGCATTCGATCGAGGAAGTCATGAAATCCGCGGATTTCGTGACGCTGCACGTGCCGCTGGTCAACGCGACGCGCAAGCTGGTCAACGCCCAGCGCCTGCAGCTGATGCACAAGGGCGGCTTCCTGCTCAATTTCTCCCGTGACGGCATCGTCGACAATGATGCGGTGCTGGAGGCTCTGGCCTCGAAGAAGCTGCGCGCCTACGTCTGCGACTTTCCGGCGCAGCAGCTCGCGGGGCATCCGCAGGTGGTGGCATTGCCGCACCTCGGCGCCTCGACGCGCGAGGCCGAGGACAATTGTGCGGTGATGGTGGCCGACCAGATCCGCGATTACCTGGAACACGGCAACATCCGCAACGCGGTCAACTTCGCCGACACGGTGATGCCGCGGGAGTCGAAGTTCCGCGTCGCCATCGCCAACGCCAACGTGCCGAACATGGTGGGCCAGATATCGACCGCGATGGCGAAGGCGGGACTGAACATCCACAACATGCTGAACAAGTCGCGCGGCGACATGGCCTACACGCTGGTCGATGTCGACAGCGCGGTGCCGGCGGTGCTGATCGCCGAGCTGTCGGCCATCGGCGGCGTGCTGGCGGTAAGATACCTGCCGGCGCACTGAATCCGGAATCCCCAAGCCCATGGTCGTATCCCTCAGCGAGATTCGCGCAAAAATCGACGCACTGGACAACCGTCTGGTCGAGCTGCTGTCGGCCCGCGCCAGGCTGGCGCAGCAGGCCTGGCAGGCCAAGGGCAATGCCTCCGCCTACAAGCCGGAACGCGAGGCGCAGGTGCTGCGCCGGGTCCGCGCGCTGAACAAGGGGCCGCTGCCGGCGGCGGGCCTGACGCGGCTGTTCACGGAAATCATGTCGGTCTGCCGCGCGCTGGAAGAGCAGATGGCGGTGGCCTACCTCGGTCCGGAAGGCACCTTCAGCCAGGAGGCGGTGTTCAGGCATTTCGGCTCGTCGACCGGCGGACGGCCGCTGGCGACCATAGACGAGGTGTTCCGCGCGGTGGAGTCGGGTGAATCGGCCTACGGCGTGGTACCCGTGGAAAACTCCACCGAAGGCGCCGTGGGGCGCACGCTGGACCTGCTGCTGAACACCTCGGCGCGCATCTGCGGCGAAGTGATGCTGCCGGTGCGGCAGAACCTGATGAGCAATGCGAAACGGCGCGCCGACATCCGCACCGTCTACTCCCATACCCAGAGCCTGGCCCAGTGCCAGCAATGGCTGTCGCGCCATCTGCCGGAGGCGGAGCGGGTGGCGGTGGTCAGCAATGCCGAGGCTGCGCGCCTTGCCGCCAGGGACCGGCGTTCGGCGGCCATTGCCAGCCGCACCGCGGCGTCGCTGTACGGGCTGAAACTGCTTGCCCGCAACATCGAGGATGATCCCAAGAATACGACCCGCTTTGCGGTCATCGGCACCGAAGCGGTGCTGCCCTCAGGGCGCGACAAGACCTCGCTGATCCTGTCCACCCGCAACGTGCCGGGGGCCGTGCATGACCTGCTGACACCGCTGGCGCGGCACGGCGTCAGCATGACCCGCCTCGAATCGCGGCCGGCGCGCACCGGCCGCTGGGAATACGTGTTCTACATCGACATCGAGGGGCACCAGCAGGAGCCGCGCGTGGCGAAAGCGCTGGCGGCGCTCGGGCGCAAGGCGGCATTCCTCAAGGTGCTCGGTTCCTACCCGGCCGCGAATTAATAACAAGTATTTGTTTTAATTGATTATTTTAATATGAGTGTGTGCGACCTCGCACCCGGCTACATCCGCGCCATTGCGCCCTACCAGCCGGGCAAGCCGACTTCGGAACTGGCCCGCGAACTGGGGCTTGAGGAGTCCGGCATCGTCAAGCTCGCCTCCAATGAAAACCCGCTGGGCGTCAGCCCGAAGGCGCTGGCGGCAGTGCGTTCGCTGCTTGACGGGCTGGCGCGTTACCCCGATGGCAACGGTTTTGAACTGAAGCAGGCGCTGTCGCGGCGTTGTGGCGTCGGGCAGGACCAGATCGTGCTCGGCAACGGTTCCAATGACGTGCTGGAACTGGCGGCACGCGCCTTTCTTGCGCCCGGCCTGTCGGCGGTTTATGCGCAGCACGCCTTCGCAGTGTATCCGCTGGCGGTGAAGGCTGTCGGTGCGCAGGGCATCGAGGTGCCGGCCAGGGATTATGGCCACGACCTCGCGGCGATGGCGGCGGCGGTTCGCGCCGACACGCGCATCGTGTTCGTTGCCAACCCCAACAATCCCACCGGCACATTCGTGGCCGGCGCCGAGCTCGAAAAATTTGTCGCTGCATTGCCGCGGGACGTGCTGGTGGTGATCGACGAAGCCTATACCGAGTACCTGCGGCCGGAATTCCGCTATGACAGCATCGGTTGGCTGAAAAAGTATCCGAACCTGGTCATTACGCGCACCTTTTCCAAGGTCTACGGGCTGGCCGGGCTGCGCGTCGGGTACGCGCTGGCGGCACCCGGCGTCGCGGACCTGATGAACCGCGTGCGCCAGCCCTTCAACGTCAACAGCCTGTCGCTGGCCGCCGCTGCCGCGGCGCTCGATGACGAGGCCTTCATCCGCCGGAGTTACGAACTGAACTGCCGCGGCATGGACCAGATTGTTGCCGGGCTCGGCAAACTCGGGCTGAAGCACATTCCCTCGTACGGCAATTTCGTCACCTTTGAAGCGGCCGGTGCGGGCGAGGTGTTTCAAAAGCTGCTGCAGCTGGGTGTCATCGTGCGGCCGATTGCGGCCTACGGCATGCCCGGACACCTGCGCGTGTCGATCGGGCTCGAGTCCGAGAACGCGCGTTTTCTCGACGCCCTGAAACAGGCGCTGGCCTGAACATGGCGAAAGCCGCCAAGCCGCGCATCAACAAGCTGGTGGTGATCGGCGTCGGCCTGATCGGCGGCTCGTTTGCGCTGGCGCTGAAAAAGGCGCGCCTGGTCAGGGAGGTCACCGGTGTCGGCCGCAGCCGGAAGAACCTCAACGATGCCCTGCGCCTGGGGGTCATCGACCGCGCCGAGACCGACGCCGCGAAGGCGGTCGCCGGCGCCGACCTGGTGCTGGTCGGCGCACCCGTGGGGCAGATGCCCGGCATCTTCGCGCGCATCGCGCCGGCGTTGTCGCCGCAGACGGTGGTCACCGATGCCGGCAGCACCAAACAGGATGTGATCAAGGCTGCGCGGCGCCATCTCGGAGAACATTTTCCGATGTTCGTGCCGGCGCATCCGATTGCGGGCACCGAACACAGCGGTGCGGCGGCGGCGTTTCCGGAGCTGTTCCGCGACCGCAATCTGATCCTGCTGCCGCAGAAGGAGACAAAAGCCGGTGCGCTGCGCCTGGTGAGGGCGGTCTGGCTGGCCTGCGGGGCAAACATCGTCCGGCTTGAGGCGGACGAGCACGATGAAATCTTCGGTGCGGTGAGCCATCTGCCGCACATGATCGCCTTTGCGCTGGTGCACCAGCTCGGCCGGCGCCGCGACGCAAAGCGGCTGCTCGGGTTTTCCGGCGGCGGGCTCCGCGACACCGTGCGCATAGCCGGCAGTTCGCCGGAGATGTGGCGCGACATCTGCATCGCCAACCGCGGGGCGCTGCTGCCGCTGATCGATGGTTATGCCGGCGAACTGAAAGCCATGCGCGCCGCGCTGGCGAAGGGCGACGGCGCGGCGCTGGAGGACATGTTCCGCGCGGCGCAGCAGGCGCGGGCACGCTGGCTCGTCAAAAAAACAAAATGAGCGCGGGCCGGCGCGAATACCTGGATCTGCAGCCCCTGCGCGACGTGCGCGGCACGGTGCGGTTGCCCGGTTCCAAGAGCATCACCAACCGCACGCTGTTGCTGGCGGCGCTGGCGCAGGGCGTGACCACGCTGCGCGACGTGCTCGATTCCGACGATACCCGCTACATGCTCGAGGCCCTGGCCAAACTTGGCGTTGTTTCCGACAAGGGGGACGGCCGCACGGTGACCGTGCACGGTGCCGGCGGCGCGTTTCCGGGCAAGCGGGCGGATCTGTTCCTCGGCAACGCCGGCACCGCGGTGCGGATGCTGACGGCGGTGCTGGCGCTGTGCGGCGGCGAGTACCGGATCGACGGCGTGCCGCGCATGCACGAGCGTCCGATCGGTGACCTGGTCGATGCGCTGCGCCGGCTCGGCGCTTCCATCGACTATCTCGGCAACGCCGGCTTTCCGCCGCTGGCGATCCATGCCGGCGCATTGCGGTCGCGGGCCGAGGTGTCGATTCGCGGCAACGTGTCGAGCCAGTTCCTGAGCGGGCTGCTGATTGCACTGCCGCTGCTCGGCCGGAGCACGCGGGTGTGCATCGACGGCGAGCTCATTTCCCGGCCCTATGTCGAGATCACCCTGAATGCCATGCGCCGGTTCGGCGTGGCCGTGGAGCGCGACGGGCAGGCGGCATTCGTCGTGCCGGAGGGCGCGCGTTACACCAGCCCCGGCGAGCTGTACGTCGAGGGCGATGCATCGTCGGCGTCGTATTTCCTCGCGGCCGGTGCGATCGCTGGTCTGTCCGGCGGCGGTCCGGTGCGGGTCGAAGGCATCAGCCGGGACAGCACCCAGGGGGATGTGCGTTTTGCTGACGCGCTGCAGCAGATGGGTGCGGCCGTGCGTTTCGGACCCAACTGGATCGAAGCGACCGCCGATGACCCGTCACGGCAGCGGGCGCGCCTGCGCGCAGTGGACCTGGACTGCAACCATATTCCGGATGCGGCGATGACCCTTGCGGTGGTGGCGCTCTTCGCCGACGGCACCACCCGCTTGCGCAACATTGCCAGCTGGCGGGTGAAGGAAACCGACCGCATCGCCGCGATGGCCAAGGAGCTGGTCAAGCTGGGGGCGACGGTCGAGGAGGGCGCAGATTACTTGAACATCACGCCGCCGGCTAACTGGCGGCCGGCCACCATCGACACCTATGACGACCACCGGATGGCGATGTGTTTTTCGCTGGCTGCGCTGGGCGGGGTGGCGCTGCGCATCAATGACCCGGATTGCGTCGCCAAGACCTTCCCGGATTATTTCGAAGTGCTCGCGGGGATTGCTCGGTACTGACATGGATGCCCTGCTGCCGCCGGTGATCGCGATCGATGGCCCTTCGGCGTCCGGCAAGGGGACGATTGCCGAGGCGGTGGCGCAGCGGCTGGATTTTCA
>JAEYXO010000401.1 GCA_023431245.1 Pseudomonadota bacterium
CGCCATGACCGCGGTGAGCGCGGTCGCGGCCAGCGGGGGCAACGCGGCGAACGCGGGGACCGCGCGGAACGCGAAGCCGGTGAAGCACGGGCCGACCACGGCCAGCGCCGCGGCCGCGGCGAGGGCCGGGATCAGCGCCGCGATTCCCGTCCCGAGCGCGATCCCTCCGCACAACCGCAAGCCGCCGAAATCCAGGCGGCCCGGAATGTGTTGCCGGCCGACACTGCAGGCAGCGTCACCGAGACTCCGCCTCCGATGCCGGCGGGTGAACAGGGCGGCGAAGAACGCAGCGGCGGCCGCCGCCGCCGCGGACGCCGCGGTGGTGCCGACCGCAGCGGTGAAGCGCGCGCTGAAGGCGGCGCGCCGCAACAGCAGCGTGGCGACCGCGTCTGGTATCCGCGCACGCCCTTTGTTCCGGGACCGGATGTCGCAACGGCGATTCCCAATGCCCTGTACACGCCGGCCGAGGAGACCGTGAAGGAAACGCCGCAGACCAGCGCTCCCTTGACCGCGACCGCGATGCCCTCCGCACCTTTCGTTCCGGCGCCGGAAGCGGTCACCGCAACCCCCGCCCCCGTGCAAACGCAAGCAGCTGATGTGCCGCCGACGCCGCCAGCGGAGCCGATTGTCATGCCGGCTGCCGCAGTGGAAACACCGCAGCCCCGGCAACCGGCTGCCGTCGCTGCGACACCGGCTCCCGCCCCGGTCAGGCTCGACTGGCCTTCAGACCTGCAACAGGTTGAAACCAGCCGCGACCGGCTTCAGGCCGCCGCCCAGAACGCGGATGACGGTGCACCCCGCCGCATCAAACGGGTACGCCCGAAGGTGGAGCATGTCAGCAGCGAACCGCTGCAGCAGGTGGAAACACGGCACTGACCCGGAACCGGGGTCGGCGAAAATGCCGATCATCAGAAAAAACGGCGCATGTTTCATGCGCCGTTTTTTTGCATCATCGCGACGGATTCACCGGACAAACACCGCCAGGCAATGACGCGGTAATGTTGGAACTATTTAACTATTTGTTTTTATTGTACTTTTTACATGATTATCTGCAGCGGAACGGCATCATCCGGCCATTCCGGCAGAAACCTCAGGTCTGCGGCGGCGCATCCTTGACGGCCTCGCCATCCGGCGATGACACGGCGCCCTCGGCAGGCTGTGTTCCCTGCTCCGCCAGCTTGCGCAGCCGCTTTTCCTCTTTCTTCTGCTTTTTGGCCAGTTCCCGCTGCCGCTTCGCAAATCCGTAATTCGGTTGTGCCATGGGCGTTTCTCCTGTTGATCAAATGAAACGGCGACCCCGCGTCAGCAGGATCGCCGTAGCTGCTGCAACCGCGTGGACCGCGCGCGGCTTATAACGTCTGCTCCAGCACCTTGCGCTGCACGGTCATTTCCGCCGGCAGGCGCGATCCGAGCCTGCCGAACAGTTCATCGTGATCCTTGATCTCGGCACGCCAGGCATCACGGTCGACGTGTATCAGCGCGTCAAAGGTCTCGCGGCTGAATCCGGACAGGCCGTCCCATTCGATGTCCTCATAACGCGGCATGTTGCCGATCGGCGTCTCGGTCGCACCGGACCTGCCTTCGCAGCGTTCCACCACCCATTTCAGCACGCGCATGTTGTCGCCGAATCCGGGCCAGATGAATTTGCCGTTGGAATCGCGGCGGAACCAGTTCACCGCGAAAATTTTCGGGGGCTGTTTGACGTTGGCACCGACGTCCAGCCAGTGCTTGAAATAATCGCCGAAATGGTAGCCGCAGAACGGCAGCATCGCGAAGGGATCGCGGCGCACCACGCCGACCTTGCCGACGATCGCCGCGGTGGTTTCCGAGGCCATCGTCGCCGCCAGGTAAACGCCGTGCTTCCAGTCTTTCGCTTCGGTCACCAGCGGCACCGTGGTCGTGCGACGCCCGCCGAACAGGAATGCGCTGATCGGCACGCCCGCGGGGTTTTCCCAGTCGGCGTCCATCGAGGGGATCTGCGCGGCATGGACCGTGAAACGGGAATTGGGATGCGCGGCAACCCGGCCGCTGTCCGGCGTCCAGGACTTGCCGGTCCAGTCGATCAGGTGCTTCGGCGGCTCCTTGGTCAGCCCTTCCCACCAGACGTCACCGTCATCGGTCATCGCGACATTGGTGAAAATGGTGTTCTTTTTCAGCGCAGCGAGGCAGTTCGGATTGGTTTCCTCCGAAGTGCCGGGTGCGACGCCGAAAGCGCCGTATTCAGGGTTGATCGCGTACAGCCGTCCGTCCGGTCCCGGCTTGATCCAGGCAATGTCCTCGCCGATGGTCGTGACCTTCCAGCCTTCAAGCCCTTTCGGCGGCACCAGCATGGCCAGATTGGTCTTGCCGCATGCACTGGGGAAAGCGGCCGCGATGTAGTGTTTTTTGCCGCCCGGCGGCTGGATGCCGAGAATCAGCATGTGCTCGGCGAGCCAGCCCTGCTCCCTGGCCATGATCGAGGCGATGCGCAGCGCGAAACACTTCTTGCCGAGCAGCGCATTGCCGCCGTAGCCGCTGCCGAACGACCAGATCAGCTTCTCTTCCGGGAAGTGGGTGATGAATTTGTGTTCCTTGTTGCTCGGCCAGGGAATGTCCTTCTGGCCCGCGGCGAGCGGCATGCCGACCGAATGCAGACAGGGCACGAAATCGCCGTCGGCGCCGAGAATGTCCAGCACCTTGCGGCCGATGCGGGTCATGATGCGCATGCTGACCACCACGTAGGGCGAATCGGTCAGTTCGACGCCGATGTGCGCAATATGGGAACCCAGCGGCCCCATGCTGAACGGAATCACGTACATCGTGCGCCCGCGCATGCAGCCATCGTACAGCCTGCGCATGGTCGCCTTCATCTCTTCCGGCGGCATCCAGTTGTTGTTGGGACCGGCGTCTTCCTTGTTGCGGCTGCAGACAAAGGTGCGGTCTTCCATCCGCGCCACGTCATCGGGATCGGAACGTGCGAGGAAACAGCCGGGGCGCTTTTCCTGGTTCAGGCGGATCAGTGTTCCCGCCTCGACCATCTCGTTGCACAGGCGGTCGTATTCTTCCTTGCTGCCGTCACACCACACGATGCGGTCGGGCTTGGTCAGTTGCGCCACTTCGGCAACCCAGGCCTTGAGTTTTGCATGAGTGACGTGGGCCGGGCTTTCCATCGCAGGCTGCACCTGCAACCGGGTCGCGGGCTGGTTCATCAAGGAACTCCTCTTGCGGAAGGCATTGATTTTTATGAAAAAACAAAGGCAAAGCGAAATTTGGGGATTTCGCTCTGCCCGACCCCGCGAATTTTACATCAAATTGTCAAAAACCGGGTCAGGCCGCGGCCGGCGCCCTGCGGTCGCGCAGGAACAGGATCGCAAGTCCCGTGAGCAGCAGAAAGGGAATCGCACCGTAATTCATGATTTCCCAGCCGCGCGCCGAAAACAGCCATCCGGAGGATGCCGAACTGATGGCCATGGTGATGAATATGGCCATGTCGTTGGCGCCCTGCACCTTCGCCTTTTCCGCAGGCGCATGGGTTTCCGTGAGCAGCGTGGTTCCGCCCAGATACATGAAATTCCAGCCGATGCCGATCAGCACCAGGGCGGCCCAGAAATGCAGCACCTCGATGCCCGACAGCGCAATGGCCACGCAGGCAAGGCTCAGCAGGACACCGGTGAACATGATGCTGCGCACCCCGAAGCGCTTGATCAGAGACCCGGTGAAGAATGACGGCGCGAACATGGCGACGACATGCCACTGGATCACGAATGCCGCATCGCTGAAGGGATGCTCGCAGGACTGCATGGCCAGGGGCGTCGCCGTCATCAGCAGGTTCATCACGCCGTAACCGATCATGCCCGAGAGCACGGCAACGATGAAAGCCGGCTGCCTGGCGATTTCCGACAGCGGCCTGCCCCGCTCTTTCTGCTCGGCCGCGCTGAGCCGCGGAATGTCCATCATTCTCTGCAATACCAGCGCCAGCACGCAGAATCCGGTCAGCGCGAGATAGGTCGCAAGAAATTCGGTGCCGAGAAAATCCTTGGTCAGCTTGCTGGTCTGCGGACCGAGCACCCCGCCGACCAGGCCGCCGGCCATCACCAGTGAAATCGCCTTGCTCTTGAAATCGGCGCCGGCGACGTCAGCCGCGGCGAAGCGGTAGTACTGTCCCGAGGCATTGTAAATGCCCATCACCAGCGTTCCGGCGCAGAGCAGCCAGAAACTGTGGCTGTGAATCGCATAACCGCAGATCAGCGCGCCGAGGATGCCGACCAGGGTTCCCGCGCTGAAGCCGTTGACGCGGCCGATGCGCCGCATCAACTGTGAAACAAGCACCGTGGACAGCGCCGCGCCGACGACATATGCCGTCACCGGCAGCGTGGCCAGCGACTTGTTTTCCGCCAGCGCAAAACCGGCCAGGCCGTTGACCGAAATCAGGATCGTGTTGTTGGTGAACAGCAGCGCCTGGGCCGCGCAAAGCAGCGCGACGTTTTTCCTCTCGGCGTTCAATTCGGCTGTGCTCGCTCGCGGGTGCGGGTTCCCGGTCAGCGCTTCTGGAACTGCGTCTTGCCGAACATGACCTCGCGCGCCTTGTCGTCGACCGGATTGCTGTTTGATTCACCGGCCAGGACCTGCAGGGCGCGCTGCACCGCCGGACGCGCGTTGATGGCGTCAAACCAGCGCCTGGCATGCGGGTATTCGTTCATGTCGATGCCGCGGCTGTCGGCGCCGCGCATCCACGGAAAGATCGCCATGTCGGCAATGGTGTATTCATCGCAGGCCACGAATTCCGATTGCGCCAGCTGCTTGTCCAGCACATGGGTCAGCCGGTTGGCTTCGTTGGTGTAACGCTCGATCGCGTACTCGATCTTGTCCTTGGCGTAGCGGCGGAAATGGTTGGCCTGGCCGAACATCGGGCCGACGCCGCCCATCTGCCACATCAACCATTGCATGCAGGACCAGCGCTGGCTGATGTCATCGGGCAGGAATTTCCCGGATTTCGAAGCCAGATAAAGCAGGATCGCGCCCGACTCCATCAGTGACAGCGGTTTGCCGCCGGGACCATCAGGGTTGACGATCGCGGGAATGCGGTTGTTCGGGCTGATTTTCAGGAACTCGGGCGCGAACTGTTCGCCGGTGCGGATATTCACGCCGTGCACCCGGTACGGCAGTCCGGTTTCCTCCAGCATGATGTGGATCTTGTGGCCGTTGGGTGTTGCCCAGCTGTAGAGCTCGATCATGTGGTCTCCGTGTCTGCTCGCATCGGGTCAGGGAAGCGCGAAGTATAGCCCAGCGTGGACGGGGACCCGCCGCTGCGGATTGCTGTTAATCTCCCTGCCTTCGCGATGATGACCCTGCGCAATTTTCTGCTGCCTCCGGGCACGCTGCCCGATGCCCGCATCCTGCTTGCGGCGCGCGCCTTGAGGGCTTTCGGCGACGGTTTTGTCAGCCTGTTGCTGCCTTATTACCTGACCTTGCTGGGATACGGCGCGTGGGAAATCGGCCTGCTGGTCACCGCGACCCTGCTGGGATCCGGCCTGATGACCCTCGGCGTGGGCTTCATTGCACATCGTCATTCCGCCCGCCACCTGCTGTTGCTGGCCAGCCTGCTGATGGCGGCCACCGGCATCGCCGTTCCCTCGCTGACGGAGTTCTGGCC
>JAEYXO010000272.1 GCA_023431245.1 Pseudomonadota bacterium
GGCGGTTGGTGTCCTGGAATTCGTCGACCAGGATGTGGCGGAAACGGCCGGCATAGTGCTCGCGCAGCGCGTCGTTGCGCGACAGCAGCTCGTAGGAGCGCAGCAGCAGCTCGGCGAAATCGACGACGCCCTCGCGCTGGCACTGGCGGTCGTACTCGGCGTAGAACTCGACCATGCGCCGCGAGAAATCGTCATAGGGCTCGACCCTGTCGGCGCGTTTGCCCTCCTCCTTCTGCGCGGCGATGAACCACTGCGCCTGGCGCGACGGATAACGCTCTTCATCGATGTGCAGCGCCTTCATCAGGCGCTTGATGAGCGCCAGCTGGTCCTGGCTGTCGAGAATCTGGAACAGCTGCGGCAGGCCGGCCTCGCGGTAATGCGCGCGCAGCATGCGGTTGCACAGGCCGTGGAAGGTGCCCACCCACATGCCGCGAGTGTTGATCGGCAGCATCGCCGACAGCCGCGTCAGCATTTCCTTCGCGGCCTTGTTGGTGAAGGTCACCGCCAGCAGGCTCATCGGGCTCACCTGCCCGGTCTGGATCAGCCAGGCCATGCGCGTGGTCAGCACGCGGGTTTTGCCGCTGCCGGCGCCGGCGAGGATCAGCGCCGACTGCTGCGGCAGCGTCACGGCTTCGAGTTGCTCGTCGTTGAGACCGGAAAGAAAGGAAGGTGTCATTGCGTGATGCAGTGTGGGCAGCCGCGATTATACGCGGCGCCCCTGCCGGCCCTCAGCGCTCCGGCGCATGGCCGGCGCGGCGCAGGGCATAGGCCAGGGCCGCCACGTCCTGCGCGCTGGCCAGCCCGGCGATGTAAGCCTCGTAACGCAGCCCTGCGGCGGCACGATAGGCGCGCAACCGCAGCGGATAACCCTCGGCGCGCAGGCGCTGCGCAAGCGCGGCCGCCGTGGACTCGTCGGCCGCAACGGCCAGCGTCAGGCGATGTTTCCCGCCGCTGCGGCTGGCGCCGCTGGCCGGCGCGATTTCGGTTTCCTCCGCCCACTCCTTCAGCTGCGCTTCCGGCACCGGCGCCACCGGCTGGCGCGAACCGTCGCGGCCGGCGATGAAGAACGACAGCGGATCCTGCATCGTGAAGGCCTGCTCGCGGTGCTGGACATAGATGCGGCCTTCGATCAGGCAGACCACATCGCGCTCCGGAGAAGACTTGCCCCAGACATCGGTGCCACGGATGCCGGCCGTCACCGTGACGATGCGGATATTGATGTCGCGCCTGGCCTGGGGCGAGCCGAACAGGCGGGTGGTGAAACGGAAGGCCCCCTGCAGCACGTCGAGTGTTCCGCTGACCACCCGCTCGGTGGTGACACCGCGGTCTGCGAGGCGGTCCACCCGCAGCTGCGCGTTTTCGCCCAGCTTGACCGCGCTGCCCTCGGCGACCCGCAGCAGGGCGCGCGCACCGCTCCCGGTCAGCACGCGGTCACCATCCCGCAGCAGCAGCCCCGGCTGCAGCGGCTCGCGCGCGCCGCCGGAACGCTCCACCCAGGCCGGACTGACCACCGCCTCGACCGTGAGGGTACGGGCAAGCCCGGGCACGGCGACCATCATCATGATCATCAACAGCAGGCTGCGCATCCCTTGCCTCCCTCTTGTGCTGAACCGGCCGGACAGCGGAAGCGTTTATAATCGCGGCTTTCCGCCCACGAGCGTTTCCCGCAATTTTTCCCCGCCAAATCAGCATCATGCAACAAAAATACAATCCGCAGGCCATCGAGCGCGACGCCCAGAAATTCTGGAACGAAGCGCAGTCCTTCCGCGCCGTGGAAAGCGGCGGCAAGCCGAAATATTACTGCCTGTCGATGTTCCCCTACCCGTCGGGCAAGCTGCACATGGGCCATGTGCGCAACTACACGATCGGCGACGTGCTGACGCGTTACCACCGGATGAAAGGGTTCAACGTGCTGCAGCCGATGGGCTGGGACGCCTTCGGCCTGCCGGCGGAAAACGCGGCAATGGCCAACGGCGTGCCGCCGGCGAAATGGACCTGGGACAACATCGCCTACATGAGGAAGCAGCTGCAGTCGCTGGGCTTTGCCATCGACTGGAGCCGCGAGCTGGCCACCTGCAGTCCCGACTACTACCGCTGGAACCAGTGGCTGATCCTGCGCCTGCTGGAAAAGGGCATCGCCTACAAGAAAACCCAGGTGGTGAACTGGGACCCGGTGGACCAGACCGTGCTCGCCAATGAACAGGTCATCGACGGCAAGGGCTGGCGCACCGGCGCCACGGTCGAGAAACGCGAGATCCCCGGTTATTACCTCGCGATCACCAAGTACGCCGACGAACTGCTGGCGGCGCTCGATACGCTGCCCGGCTGGCCGGAGCGCGTGAAGGCGATGCAGGCCAACTGGATCGGCAAGAGTTACGGCGTGCGCTTCGCCTTCCCGTACACGCTGGACGGCAGATCCGAAAAACTCTGGGTGTTCACGACCCGCGCCGACACCATCATGGGCGTCACCTTCGTCGCCGTCGCCGCCGAACATCCGCTGGCGACGCAGGCCGCGAAGACCAACGCGAAACTCGCGGAGTTCATCGCCGAATGCAAACGCGGTTCGGTGATGGAGGCCGATCTCGCGACCATGGAAAAGAAGGGCATGCCGACGGGCATTTTTGTCGAGCACCCGCTCAGCGGCGACAAGGTCGAAGTCTGGGTCGGCAATTACGTGCTGATGGGCTACGGCGAGGGCGCAGTGATGGCGGTGCCGGCGCATGACGAGCGCGATTTCCATTTCGCGAAGCAGTACGGCCTGCCGATCCGCCCGGTGATCGACGTCGGCGGCCAGACCTTCTCCACCGCAGCCTGGCAGGACTGGTACGCCGACAAGGAACACGGCATCTGCTCGAACTCCGGCAAATACAACGGCTTGAATTACAGCGCGGCCGTGGATGCGATCGCCGCCGACCTCGCCGCAAAAGGCCTGGGCGAAAAAAAGGTGCTCTACCGCCTGCGCGACTGGGGCGTCTCGCGCCAGCGTTACTGGGGCTGCCCGATCCCGATCATCCATTGCCCGCCCTGCGGCGACGTGCCGGTGCCGGACAAGGACCTGCCGGTGGTGCTGCCGGAGGACTGCGTGCCCGACGGCAGCGGCAATCCGCTGCTGAAACGCGCCGACTTTGTTGACTGCTCATGCCCGCAATGCGGCCAGCCGGCAAAGCGCGAAACCGACACCATGGACACCTTTGTCGACTCGTCCTGGTATTACCTGCGTTATGCCTGCGCCGACAACGGAAGCGCGATGGTCGATGAGCGCGTCAACTACTGGCTGCCCGCAGACCAGTACATCGGCGGCATCGAACACGCGATCCTGCACCTGCTCTATTCGCGCTTCTGGAGCAAGGCGATGCGCGACCTCGGCCTGGTGAAGATCGACGAGCCCTTCCGCAACCTGCTGACCCAGGGCATGGTGCTGAACGAGATTTTTTTCCGCAAGCCGGAAACGGGCCGCATCACCTATTACAACCCGGCCGACGTCGATGTCAGCGTCGACGACAAGGGCAACCGCACGGGCGCCGTGCTGCGCGCCGACGGCCTGCCGGTGGAATCCGGCGGCATCGGCACGATGTCGAAATCGAAAAACAACGGTGTCGACCCGCAGGCGCTGATCGAAACCTACGGCGCCGACATCGCGCGCTTCTACATGATGTTCACCGCGCCGCCGGAGCAGACGCTGGAATGGTCGGACGCCAGCGTCGAGGGCGCCTCGCGTTTCCTGCGCCGGGTGTGGACGCTGGGTTACGACACCGCGCAGCGCGCTGCGGCGGATCCGATGCCGGCCGCGCTGCCGGCGCCGCTGGCCGCCGCCCGCCGCGAAATCCATGCCGTGCTGAAGCAGGCCAACTATGACCTCGGCCGCCACCAGTTCAACACCGTGGCCTCGGCGGCGATGAAAATGCTCAATGCGCTGGACGGCGTGCTGAAGGGCGGCAATGACGCCGCGGCAAACGCCGTGCTGCGCGAGGGCCTGTCGGTGCTGCTGCGCGTGCTGTCGCCGATCACCCCCCACATCACCCACCAGCTGTGGCGCGACCTCGGTTACGGCGGGGACATCCTCGATGCGCCGTGGCCGGAACCGGACGCGGCGGCGCTGGTCGAGGATGAAGTCGAGCTCGTGGTGCAGGTGGGCGGCAAGAAACGCGGCGACATCCGCGTGCCGCGCGACGCCGACAAGGCGGCGATCGAGGCCGCCGTTCTGGCCCATGCCGAAGTGCGCAAATTCATGGCCGGCCAGCCGGCCAAAAAGATCATCATCGTGCCGGGCCGGCTGGTGAACGTGGTGATTTGAACGTGATAAGCTGGACCGCATGAAAACGCTGACCGCCCTGCTCTGCACGCTGCTGCTCGCCGGCTGCGGCTTCCAGCTGCGCGGCGCCGCCAGCCTGCCCTTCGACACGCTCTACGTGCAGGCACCGACGGGTTCGCAGTTCGCCAACCAGTTCCGGCGCGTGGTTGCCGCCGGCAGCGCGACCCGGGTGGTCGAGGATCCGAAGGCCGCCGAGGCCACGCTGGTGCTGGTGCAGGAACTGCGCGAGAAAAACATCCTGTCGCTGTCGGGCACCGGCCGGGTGCGCGAGTTCCAGCTGCGTTACCGCATGTCGTACCGGCTGCTCGACAGGAATGCCGTGGAAACCCTGCCGGTCTCCGAGATCGTGCTGACGCGGGATTTCTCCTTCAACGACCAGGACACCCTGTCGAAGGAATCGGAAGAGGCACTGCTGTTCCGCGACATGCAGAACGACGCCGTGCAGCAGCTGGTGCGCCGGCTGCAGGCCGCGAAGCTTTCTAAACCCTCCTGAGCCGGCCGCCGCACGAGATTTTGCGTGACCGCCGTCGGCGCAATATCGTAGACTGGCGCCGCGATGAAAATCTCCACCGAGCAGCTGCCGCAACACCTCGCCCGCGAGGTCAAGGCCCTCTACACGGTGTTCGGCAGCGAGACCCTGCTCGCCCTTGAAGCCAGCGACCGCATCCGCGCGAAGGCGCGCGGCGAAGGCTACACCGAACGCGAAGTCCTGACCGCCGATTCCGGATTCAAGTGGAACCAGCTCGCGCTGGCCGGCAGCTCGCAGTCGCTGTTCGCCTCGCGCAAGTTGCTGGAGCTGCGCATCCCGAGCGGCAAACCCGGCAAGGAAGGCGGCGAAGCGCTGCAGGCCTACTGCCGGGCGCTGCCGCCGGACACGGTGACCCTGATCTACGTGCCCGACCTCGACTGGCGCGGCCAGAAAGCCGCCTGGTTCGAGGCCCTGGAACAGGCCGGCCTCGCCGTCGAAGCCAGGCCGGTGGCGCGGCGCGCCCTGCCGCAATGGGTCGCCGGGCGGCTGAAGGAACAGGGGCAGGAAGCCGATGCCGCAACGCTCGATTTCATCGCCGACCGCGTCGAGGGCAACCTGATGGCGGCGCACCAGGAAGTGCAGAAACTCGGCCTGCTGTTCCCGCAAGGCCCCATCAGTTTCGGCCAGGTGCGCGAGTCGGTGCTCGACGTCGCGCGCTACGACGTGTTCAACCTCGGCGAGATCATGCTCGAAGGCGACCCGCTGCGGCTCGCCCGCGTGCTCGACGGCCTGCAGGGCGAAGGCACCGCGGC
>JAEYXO010000300.1 GCA_023431245.1 Pseudomonadota bacterium
GCACCGCGAATTTCAACAAGGGGCTGGCGATCGGCTATTTCGCGCAGCACCAGGTGGAGATGCTGCGCCACGACGAGTCACCGCTGTGGAACCTCGCGCGCGTCGCGCCGCGGGTGCGCGAGCAGGAACTACGCGGTTTCCTCGGCGGTTTCAATTTTCCCGGCGAGATGGCGCTCAACCCGATCACCCATTTCTCCGGCGGCGAGAAGGCGCGGCTGGCGCTGGCGATGATCGTCTGGCAGCGCCCGAACCTGCTGCTGCTCGATGAACCGACCAACCACCTCGATCTCGAAACCCGCGAGGCGCTGACCGTCGCGCTGGCGCAGTTCGAGGGCACGCTGGTGCTGGTGTCGCATGACCGCCACCTGCTGCGCGCGACCACCGACCAGTTCCTGATCGTCGCCGACGGCCGCCTGCAGCCCTTCGACGGCGACATGGATGACTACCGTGACTGGTTGTTCAAGACCAAGCTTGCGGCGGAGAAGGCTGCGGCCGCCTGATTTTTTTGATTATCGTAGCCCGCAAGAAGCGCAGCGTATTGCGGGATGTTTCAGTACTGCCCCGCATTACACTGCGTTCCATGCAGGCTACGGTGCTGACGTCTATAAAATATCAATAAAAACAAATACTTACGATTAATTCTCGAGGGTGAGCCGCGTCAGCCTTGTGCCGGCAGCGTGTAGCCCTTGTCGCGGAACAGGCGCAGGCAGGCATCCGCGACCTGCGGATCGTAGAGGCTGCCCGAACCCCGTTCGATTTCGGCCAATGCCTTGTCCAGGCCCAGCGCGGGGCGGTAGGGGCGGTGCGTGGCCATCGATTCGACGACGTCGGCAACCGCGATGACGCGGGCTTCGAGGATGATGTCATCGCCTTTCAGTCCGTTGGGATAACCGCTGCCGTCGATGCGCTCGTGGTGCTGCAGGGCGATCTGCGCCACCGGCCAGGGCAGGTCTATGGTCTTCAGCACTTCAAAACCGGCCTGGGCATGGGTGCGCACCAGTTCCATCTCGACCTGCGACAGCCGTCCCGGCTTGGACAGGATCTCGGTCGGAATGGACACCTTGCCGACATCATGCAGGTAGCCGCCCACGCGCAGCCCCTCGATCCGGTCTTCCGGCAAGCCCATTTCGCGGCCGATCGCCACGGCGATTTCGGCCACGCGTTTTTCGTGGCCGGCCGTATAGGCATCGCGCATTTCACTGAGCGTGGTCGCGAGCGCCACCATCTGCATGAAGGCGTGTTCGAGCTGTTTTGAATAGCGGTGGATCTGGTCTTCCGCGACCTTCTTGTCGGAGATGTCCTGCATCATGCCGATCAGCGCCGGCTTGTCCTGGTAGGTGGTTTTGGACATGCTGATGCCGACTTCGACCGTGCTGCCGTCCTTGCGCTGGGCGGTGAAGGCCAGCGCCAGGCTGTGCGCGTCGCTGTTGTTGAATTCGCTCATCTGCGCATCGGTCCGTGACTGGTCCCGGGCGGCCACGGTATCGCGGGCCGTGAGGCCGACCAGTTCTTCGCCGCCGGCGTAACCGAGGATCTGCGCCATCCGCGGGTTGGCGTAGATGAAGCGCTTGTCGCGGATGATGAAGGCGCCGGCGATCGACTGCTCGACCAGGGTGCGGAAGCGCTGCTCCGATTCGGCCAGGATCCGGCGCGAGGTTTCCGCTTCCGCGGCGGCGGCGAACTTGTCCAGCGCGAGGTTGATGGCTTCCGCGATTCTCTCGAGCAGGTTGCGAATCTGCGCGTCCCGCCATTCGCCGGGTTTCCGCGAATAGAAGGTCAGCGCGCCCACGGTTTTGCCGAGGCGGCGTATCGGCAGCGCGGCCGAGGATTGCCAGCCCTGTGCCACGGCTCGCTGCTGCCAGGGCACGGTGATCGCCGAACTGCCGAAATCGTCGATCCATACTGCCCGGTTTTCGCGGGCCGCGGTGCCGGTGGGACCGCGGCCATGCGGATCATCGGCGGCGATGCTGACCACGATGCCCTCGAGGTAATCGAGTCCGCTGCCGTGGGCGGCTGCAGTCCGGATGCGGCCGTCATCCCCGGTCAGGCCGACCCAGGCGAGATCGAGGCCGGCCTGGTCGACGACGATTTCGCACAGGCGCTTGAACAGTTCCGCTTCGTTGCGGCACTGGATCACGGCGGCATTGGCGTCGCTCAGCGCAGCGTAGAGTCGGGTCAGGCGCTGGATGTGCTGCTCGGCGAGTTTGCGTTGCGTGATGTCGGCCGCGGTGCCGCGCACCGCCGAGACCTTGCCGCTGCCGTCGCGGATCGCCTCGCCGTGGGCGAGTATCCAGCGCGTGTCGCCACCCGCGGCGACGCATTCGAGTTCCAGCTCGTAGGGGGTGCCTTCGCCGATGGTCCGGGTCATGGCGAAATTCAGACGTTCCCAGCTTTCTGCGGAGAATATCCTTGCCTGCCGGTTGAAGGACGGCGCGGGCTCCCGCGGATCGAGGCCGAACATCCGGTAGAGCTCTTCGGTCCATGTGGTCGTGCCGGTGGCGACCTCGAGTTGCCAGCTGCCCACGCGGGCGATGCGCTGGGCTTCCTGCAGTTCGGTTTGCTGCTGCCTGAGCTTCGCGGAGAGCGTTTCCAGCGCATTGCTCAGGCGCTGCGACTCGGTGAGCGCATCGATCAGCGCCAGTTCCTGCCGTTTGCGTCCGGTCACGT
>JAEYXO010000343.1 GCA_023431245.1 Pseudomonadota bacterium
TTCCCGGTCTGGCTGCGTCCCCAGGATCCGGCGCTGGCCGGCCACGGCGTCGCCCACGACGGCGAAGTCGCCACCCGCCTCGGCCTGCCGGCGATCCCGTCCTCCGCCGAAGTGATCGCCCTGTCGACCATCCTGATCCTTGCCCGCGAAACCGGCGCCCGCATCCACGTTGCCCGCCTGTCCTCGGCCGAAGGCGTCGCCATGGTGCGCGAGGCCAAGTCGCGCGGGCTGCCGGTCAGCTGCGACATCGGCATCCATCATGCCCACCTGTCCGAAATGGACATCGGATATTTCGATCCCAATTGCCACCTGCTGCCGCCGCTGCGCAGCCTGCGCGACCGCGATGCGCTGCGCGCGGGGCTCGCCGACGGCACCATTGATGCGCTGTGTTCCGACCACACGCCGGTCGACGAGGACGTCAAGCAGGTGCCGTTCTCGGAAGCCGAGGCCGGCGCCACCGGTGTCGAGCTGCTGCTGCCGCTGGCGCTGAAGTGGGCCGCGGAGTCGCAGTTGCCGCTGTCCGCGGCAATCGACCGCATCACCGCCAAGCCGGCTGCGATCCTCGGCATCGATGCCGGCCACCTGGCCGTCGGTGCCGCCGCCGACATCTGCATTTTCGATTCCGCGGAATACTGGCGGGTGGAGCCGGCAGCTCTGCGCAGCCAGGGCAAGAACACGCCGTTCTCGGGCATAGAACTCTGCGGCCGCGTCAGCCACACCTTGGTCAGCGGCAACATTGTTTACGAAAAAGTCAATAAAAACAAATAGTTAAATAAGGCGTTCGGGCGCGGCGCCACGTTCCCCCTGTTAAACTAAGTGACGCTGCCGTGGTCACATCAATGACCCGCACTTCACTTCCCTGAGATATTGCACACCATGAATCCCTTGCTCGATTTTTCGGGGCTGCCCCGTTTTGCCGATTTCCAGCCGGCCCATGTCGCGCCGGCGATCGACCAGCTGCTGGCCGACAACCGCGCACTGATCGAAAAACTCGCCGCCGATGCGGCGGCACCGGACTGGTCGAATTTCGCCGGACCGCTCGAGGACGCCAACGAAAAGCTGCATCGCGCCTGGGGCCAGGTCGGCCATCTCAATGCGGTGATGAACAGTCCTGAACTGCGCGAGGCCTACAATGCCGCGCTGCCGAAAATCACCCAGTACCACACCGAACTCGGCCAGCACGAAGGCCTCTACCGCCGGTTCAAGGCGCTGCGCAACGGCAGCGCCTGGGCCGCGCTGTCGCCTGCCCAGAAGAAAATCATCGACAACGAGCTGCGCGACTTCCGCCTCGGCGGCGCCGAGCTTCCGCCCGCCGGCAAGCAGCGTTACACCGAGATCAGCGACCGGCTGTCGACGCTGACTTCGCGCTTCAGCGACAACCTGCTCGACGCCACCAACGCCTGGTCACATGTCGTCACCGACCCCGCCGAACTCGCGGGCCTGCCCGAGGATGCCCGGGAGGCCGCGCGGGCCGCCGCGGAAGCGGACAAACAGGCCGGCTGGAAATTCACTCTTCACGCCCCCTCGTACCTGCCGGTGCTGCAGTACGCCGACAACGCCGCCCTGCGCGAGCGGCTCTACCGCGCCTACGTCACCCGCGCCTCGGAATTCGGCGACCCGAAACTCGACAACACGCCGCTGATCGCCGAGATCGTCGCCCTGCGCCGGGAACTGGCACAGCTGCTCGGCTTCGCCAATTACGCCGAACTGTCGCTGGAAGCGAAGATGGCCGACACCCCGGCAGAGGTGCTGCAGTTCCTGCGCGAGCTGGCGGCGCGCGCGAAACCGCATGCGCAGCGTGACCTCGCCGAACTGCAGGACTTCGCGCGCAGGGAACTGGGCATGGCGCAGCTCCAGGCCTGGGACTATGCCTATGTCTCGGAGAAGCTGCGCATCGCGCGTTATGCCTTCTCCGAAAACGAGGTGAAGCAGTATTTCCCCGAATCCACGGTGCTGCACGGCATGTTCAAGCTGGTGGAAACCCTGTACGGCCTCAGCATCGAGCAGACCGAAGCGCCGCAGTGGCATCCCGACGTGCGTTTCTTCTCGATCCGCGACCGCAGCGGCAGCCTGGTCGGCCAGTTCTACCTCGATCTCTATGCGCGCCCGAGCAAACGCGGCGGCGCGTGGATGGACGATGCCATCACCCGCCGCGCGACATCCCGGGGCACCCAGGCGCCGGTGGCCTACCTCAACTGCAATTTTTCCGCCCCGGTCGGCGGCAAACCCGCGCTGTTTACCCACGACGAAGTGATCACGCTGTTCCACGAGTTCGGCCACGGCCTGCACCACCTGCTGACCCGCGTCGACTACCTCGGCGTCTCCGGCATCAACGGCGTCGAGTGGGACGCCGTCGAACTGCCGAGCCAGTTCATGGAGAATTTCTGCTGGGAATGGGACGTCGTGCGGCCGATGACCCGCCATGCCGACAGCGGCGCCGCGCTGCCGAAGACGCTGTTCGACAAGATGATTGCCGCGAAGAATTTCCAGAGCGGCATGCAGACCGTGCGCCAGATCGAGTTTTCGCTGTTCGACCTGCACCTGCATTACGACTTCGATCCCGCGGGCGGCAGGACCGCACTGCAGCTGCTCGACGAGGTGCGCCGCGAAGTGGCCGTGGTGTTTCCGCCGGAGTACAACCGCTTCCCCAACAATTTCTCGCACATTTTCGCCGGCGGTTATGCCGCGGGTTACTACAGCTACAAGTGGGCCGAGGTGCTGTCCGCCGATGCCTACAGCCTGTTCGAGGAAAACGGCGTGCTCGATCCGGAAACCGGCATGCGTTTCTGGAACGAGGTTCTCGCCGTGGGCGGCAGCCGCCCGGCGCTGGAATCCTTCGTCGCCTTCCGCGGGCGGGAACCGAAAATCGACGCCCTGCTGCGCCATAACGGCATGACCGCGGAAGCCGCCTGAGGCCGGGCGACAACAGGACCGGCCGCGGTATCATGCGGTTCTGCGGCCTGCCGGCGCATCCGGGGGCGGCCGCACCCTTTTCTGCGAGGTAACCGCCATGAACAAAATGACCGTTCTGCTCGCCGTGCTGGTGTTTGCCGTTCCGGCGCAGGCCGCGCAACTCTATCGCTGGGTCGATGACAAGGGCCGGGTCGAATGGCGCGACACGCCGCCGCCCGCCACCGCAAAGAAAGTGGAAAAACGCACCGTTGGCGGCAGTGTCATCGAAACCTCGACACTGCCCTACAGCCTGCAGCAGGCGGTGAAGAGTTTTCCGGTCACGCTGTACACCAGCAACTGCGGCGAAGGCTGCGACAAGGCACGCGCCCACCTGCTGCGCCGCGGCGTTCCGTTCACGCAGAAAAACCCGCAGGACGATGTCGAGGCCTACAAAAAACTGA
>JAEYXO010000379.1 GCA_023431245.1 Pseudomonadota bacterium
ACCCGGCGCAGCGAACCGATTTACGGTTACCGGATGATGAACGATGCGGAGCGCAACGAATACCGCGAAAAGATGCGCAATGCGCGCAGCGCCGGAGAGCGCCAGGCCCTGCGCGACGAACATCACAAGCTGATGGAAACCCGGGCCAAGGAACGCGGCGTGACGCTGCCGGATGCGCGTGGCCCCGGACACGGCCCCGGCGGTGAGCGTGGCCCGCAGGCCGGCGGGCCGGGGAAAGGCCCGGGCGCGGGACGCGGCGGACCGCGGCCGGATTGTCCGGGCACCACCGACTGCCCCGGACCGGGACCGGGCGGCGGACGAAGCCGCTGATCGCGGCGGCGGCCCGGAGAACCGTCGCTCAGGCGGCGTGCGCCGGGGATCCGTACATGTAATCGCGGGTCTTCGGCATCCGGTGTCCGCAGGTGTTGTCGGCGCGGCAGGCCAGGACCTGGTACAGGTTCATCCAGCCCTCGGCAAATCCGTAGGCGCAGCCGGCGAGATAGATCTGCCAGATGCGGCTGCGCTTGCCGCCGGCAATGGCCTCGGCCCGCCCGCGGGCGGCTTCCAGGCGGTCCGCCCATTCACGGCAGGTGCGCGCGTAATGCCGGCGCAGCGATTCGACGTCAACCACCTCCAGCCCGGCATCAGACATGTCATGCAGCACCTGCGAGACATGAGGCAGTTCCCCGTCCGGAAACACATAACGCTCGATGAACTCCCCGGCACCCAGCGGCATCCAGCGCGCCGCAGTGTCCGCGGTCGTGATGCCGTGGTTCAGCACCCGTCCGTCGGCGGCGAGCAGCGAGCGGATTTTCGCGAAATAGTCCGGCAGGTGCCGCAGCCCGACATGTTCGAACATGCCGATGCTGGTGATGCCGTCGTATTCGCCGTCAAGGTCGCGATAGTCGCAAAGCTCGACCCGGCAGCGGTCACCCAGGCCCGCTTCGCGGATGCGCTCACGGGCATGATCCAGTTGCCGTGATGACAGCGTGACGCCGGTGGCCTGCACGCCATGGCGCTGCGCGGCGCGCATCACCAGCCCGCCCCAGCCGCAGCCGATGTCGAGCAGCCGGTCGCCCGGGCGCAGCGCCAGCTTGCGCAGGACATGGTCGAGCTTGGCCTCCTGGGCTTCGTCCAGCGACATGGCCTCGCCGCGGTAATAGGCGCAGGAATAGACCATGCCGCGGTCGAGGAACAGCGCGTAAAAGTCGTTGGACACGTCGTAGTGGTACTCGATCGCGCGCCGGTCGCGCGTCGGGGTGTGCCGTCGCCCCTGCGCACGCCGCGGCACCGGTTCACCGGCGGCCTGGCGCGCCAGGCTCTCGCCGACCCGGAACACCTCGTGTATCGGCCCCTCGACCTGGATATTCCCTTCGACAAAAGCCTCGCCGAGTTTTTCGAGATCGGGATTCACCAGGTAACGCAGCGCCGAAGGACCGGGCAGTGAAATCGTCACTGTCGGACTGGGCGACAGGTCGACGCGGCGGCCGTTCCACAGTTGCAGGCGCAGCGGCAGCCGGGCCTGGGCGGCCAGGCGATCCACCAGGCGGTTGAAACGACGTTGCAGGAGCATGACCACCTCCCGTCATCGAGGCGCCGCAGCGCACCGGCTGCGGCAAAACCGGTTGACACCCGCCACAGCTTAAACCCGCGGCATCCCGCTGTGAACCCTCCGCCGCGATCAGTCGGTGCCTTCGCCCCGCCCCGTGCGCTGGAGAAAACAGGTGAAGGCGCTGGAGGCCGCGGCCACCAGCCAGAACATGAAAAACCCGACCGAATACACCGCAATCGGCGACCAGTGCACCGGCTCGCCGAGCAGGTACAGTTCCTGCGGATCAATCAGCGTGAAAAACACGCCCTCCGCAATCCCGCCGACGATGAATGACGGCCACAGTATCCACATCAGTCGTTTGCCCACAGGCTTTGCCTCCGTTCCGCCCAAATGCCGGGCTCAGCCCGGACGATTCCGGTTTTCGTCTTCCGCGATCTTTTTGCGGAAGAACAGGTAAAAACCGGCGCCGATGCCGATGATGACCACGATGGTCAGCAGGCTCATCAGGCCGAAATCCGAACCAAACAGGAGTTTCCAGGCCATGTCCCCTCCCTAACCCGGGTTGTCCGGCAACAGCGTGACTGCGGCCGGCGCCGGCACCGTCAGCGAGCCGCCGATGCGCCAGCTCGACTGCAGGTCCTCCAGCACCAGCAGCCAGCGGCCCGCGCTGAGCTCGGGCACCGCCCCTTCGTACTGGCCGGGACCGCGCTGCCGCAACAGCACCAGGCCGTCGCGGCCGGCGCGTGTGGGATGCACGACGCGCAACTGCAGCTGCGGCGGCAATGCCGCGCCTGCAGCCGCATCCAGGCGCAGCGACACGCTGCGCCCATCGGGTGCCAGCCGCAGTTCGCCGCGGTAGCCCAAGCGTGCGGCCAGCGCGCCACGCTCCAGCGTCTGGTTGATCGCCAGCCCCTGCTTGTAATAGTCATCGACCACCAGGCCGTCGCTGCTGACCACGGCGATCCAGATGGTCGCGATGCCCGCAAAGATCACCGCGACCGGGCCTGCCATCAGCAGCCAGGGCCAGGGTTCGCGGTACCAGGGCAGCAGCGGCTGCGTCGCGTTGTGCATGGGTTTCTCCTCAGCGGACATAAAAACGGGACTTTTCACGCGCGCTCACCTCGGGCCGGTCGACATCGCTGACCAGGAAGACGATCGGGTGCGAACCCTGCGCGAGCCCGTCCGGATCGACGCGCACCGACATCGGGAAGGTCTGGGTCGTGGCCGGCGGCACCTCGATCGGCTGCGGGGTCATGACCCGCAATCCGGGCAGCCCCTCGACGCCGACCGTGTAACGGCGCGCGACTTCGTCGGTATTGATGAACTGCAGGCGGTAGACGTTCTCGATCTGACCACCCGGCGCATCGCGCATCAGGGCACCGCGATCGCGCAGCACGTCGACCTTCAGCGGACTGCGCAGCAGCAATCCGCCGAGGAAGGCGACAACCAGTATGCCGAGCAATGCGGAGTACACCAGCACCCGCGGCCGGAACACATGGCGCCGGATGTCCGAATCGGCATAGCGGCCGGCCATCGCATTCTCGGTCGAATAACGGATCAGGCCGCGCGGATAACCCATCTTGTCCATCACCTGGTTGCAGCCGTCGATGCAGGCGGCGCAACCGATGCATTCGTACTGCAGGCCATCGCGGATGTCGATGCCGGTTGGGCACACCTGCACGCAGATGTTGCAGTCGACACAGTCGCCCAGTCCCATCGCCTTCGGGTCGGCCTTGCGGCCGCGGGCACCGCGCGGATCACCGCGCTGCGCGTCGTAGGTGATGACCAGCGTATCCGGATCGAACATCACGCCCTGGAAGCGTGCATAGGGGCACATGTACTTGCACACCTGCTCGCGCATCCAGCCGGCGTTGCCGTAGGTGGCGAAGGCGTAGAAGAAGATCCAGAAGGTCTCCCAGGGACCGAGCGTCCAGGGGGCGAACGAGGCCGCGAGCGTGGTGATCGGCGTGAAATAGCCGACGAAGGTGAAGCCGGTCCACAGCGAAAGCGCGATCCAGACACCGTGTTTCAGCGCCTTCAGCCCGAACTTGCGCGCGCTGGCCGGCCCCTGGTCGAGCCGCATGCGCTGCAGCCGGTCGCCCTCGATGCGGCGCTCGATCCACATGAAGATCTCGGTGTAGACGGTCTGCGGGCAGGCATAGCCGCACCACAGCCGCCCCGCAATCGCGGTGAACAGGAACAGTGCGTAGGCGCAGATGATCAGCAGCGCCGTCAGAAAAATGAAATCCTGGGGCCACAGCACCATGCCGAAAATGTAGAACTTGCGCGAAACCAGGTCGAACAGCACGGCCTGGCGGTCGTTCCAGGTCAGCCAGGGTGCGCCGTAGAACACCAGCTGCGTGGCAATGACCAGCGCCACCCGCCACCAGGCAAACCAGCCGGTGACCGCGCGCGGGTAGATCTTCTTGCGGACCTCGTAGAGGGAGGTTTCGACCTCCTCGACGCCCGCGGTGGCGGCCCGCCCGTCCTGCGCCATCTACTTTTTTCCCTGTCCCGAGATCCCGAGCACGTAGGCGGTCAGCAGGTGGATCTTGCCTTCGTCGAGAAAGTCCTTGTGCGCCGGCATCTGGTTGACGCGCCCCTTGACGATGGTCTCGGTGATCGCCGCCTCGGTGCCGCCGTGCAGCCAGATGTCGTCCGTCAGGTTGGGCGCCCCGAGCTGCGGGTTGCCCTTGCCGTCGGCGCCGTGGCAGGCCACGCAGGCGCTTGCGTACTTCGTCCTGCCGCGCTGCGCGCGCAGGCCGTCGTGGGTGCGCCCGGCGAGCGACAGCACGTAATGCACGGCATCGCGCACGTCCTCGCTGCCGCCCAGAACCGCGCCCATCGGCGGCATCACGCCGTTGCGGCCGTCGGCTATGGTGGTGCGGATGGCCTCCGGTGTGCCGCCGTAGAGCCAGTCGCCGTCGCGCAGGTTGGGGTAGCCGCGCGAGCCGCCGGCATCGGAACCATGGCACTGCGCGCAGTAGTTGAGGAACAGCCGCTGGCCGATTTCCCGTGCCTCGGCATCGGCAGCCACGACAACGGCGTCCTGCTTGAGGAAACGGTCGACGATCGGCCCGAAGGTCGCGGCAGCCTGCTTCTGCTCGTCCTGGTACTGGCCGGTGGATGTCCAGCCGAGGTATCCGCCGAAGGAACCCAGCCCCGGATAGAGGATCAGGTAGACAAAGGAGAACACGATGGTGATGTAGAACAGCCACATCCACCAGCGCGGCAGCGGGTTGTTGAATTCCTCGAGATCATCCCAGGAGTGCCCCGTGGTGCCGGGCTGCTCGTCCTTGGCGAGCTTCTGTGTCGACAGCAGCTTCAGAAGGACCGCGCAGGCCAGCAGGCTCACCACCGTGATGATGGCGATATACAGGCTCCAGCCGTCGTGTACGAAATCGCTCATTGCCGCCCTCTCCCGTTGCGGGCCATCTGCTCTTCAGCCAGATCGTCCTCCAGCGGCAGCCGCGCCGCCGCCTCGAAATCCTCGCGCTTGCCCTTGCTCCATGCCCACAGCACGATGCCGATGAAGACGATGAACAGCAGGGCGGTAATCAATGAACGGACAAGATTGATATCCATGGGTTACCTCACGTTGCGCAGCACGGTGCCGAGGCCCTGCAGGTAGGCGATCAGCGCGTCCATTTCCGTCTTGCCCTTGACGCCTTCCGCAGCCTTGGCGATGTCCTCGTCGGTGTACGGCACCCCGAGCCGGCGCAGGGCACGCATTTTCGGCGCCACCGAGGCCGGATCCAGCGGGGCATCGGCGAGGAACTTGTACGCTGGCATGTTCGACTCCGGCACCAGGTCGCGCGGGTTGATCAGGTGCACGCGATGCCATTCGTCGGAATAACGCCCGCCGACGCGCGCGAGATCCGGCCCGGTGCGCTTGCTGCCCCACAGGAAGGGATAGTCGTAGACGAACTCGCCCGCAACCGAATAATGGCCATAACGCTCGGTCTCGGCGCGGAAAGGCCGAATCATCTGCGAATGGCAGTTGTTGCAGCCCTCGCGGATGTAGACATCACGCCCCGACAGCTGCAGCGCGGTGTAGGGCTTGAGGCCGCTGACCGGCTGTGTGGTCGACTTCTGGAAAAACAGCGGCACGATTTCGACCAGGCCGCCGAAGCTGATGGCGACGATGATCAGCACGATCAGCAGTCCCAGATTTTTTTCGATGATCGCATGGCCCGAAGTGTCCACGTCTTCTCCTGAATCAAAAATATGTTTATAATCAAATACTTATGCTGTCAGGCGTGAGCTGCCGCCGGCGCCGGAATGGGCGCATCCACCGCCCGCTGGCCGGCCACGGTCTTGTAGACGTTCCAGGCCATGATCAGCGCGCCGGAGAAATAAAGCAGGCCGCCGAGCAGGCGCACCACGTAGTACGGGTAGGTCGCCTTCACCGACTCGACGAAGGCATAGGTCAGCGTGCCGTCGGGATTGACCGCGCGCCACATCAGCCCCTGCATCACGCCGGCAATCCACAGCGCGGCGATGTAGAGCACGATGCCGATGGTCGCCACCCAGAAATGCAGCGTCACCAGCTTCACGCTGTGCATTTCGGTGCGGCCGTAGAGCCGCGGGATCAGGTAATAGAGGCTGCCGAAGGTGACCATGCCGACCCAGCCCAGCGCGCCGGAGTGGACGTGCCCTATGGTCCAGTCGGTGTAGTGCGACAGTGCGTTGACGGTCTTGATCGACATCATCGGACCCTCGAAGGTCGACATGCCGTAGAAGGACAATGACACCACGAGGAACTTGAGGATGGGATCGGTGCGCAGCTTGTACCAGGCGCCCGACAGCGTCATGATGCCGTTGATCATGCCGCCCCAGGACGGCGCCAGCAGCACCAGCGAGAAAATCATGCCGATCGACTGCGCCCAGTCCGGCAGCGCGGTGTAATGCAGGTGGTGCGGCCCGGCCCACATGTAGGTGAAGATCAGCGCCCAGAAGTGCACCACCGACAGGCGGTAGGAATAGACGGGGCGGCCGGCCTGCTTGGGGATGAAGTAGTACATCATCCCGAGGAAGCCCGCGGTCAGGAAAAAACCCACCGCGTTGTGGCCGTACCACCACTGCACCATCGCGTCCTGCACCCCGGCGTAGGCCGAATAGGACTTGGTCAGCGTCACCGGGATTGCCGCGCTGTTGACCAGGTGCAGCACCGCGACGGTGATGATGAAGGCGCCGAAGAACCAGTTGGCGACGTAGATATGCGGGGTTTTGCGTTTGGCGATGGTGCCGAAGAACACCACGGCGTAAGACACCCAGACCAGCGTGATCAGCACGTCGATCGGCCACTCCAGTTCCGCATACTCCTTGGAACTGGTGTAGCCCAGTGGCAGCGTCACCGCCGCCAGCACGATCACCGCCTGCCAACCCCAGAATGTGAAGGCCGCCAGCCCGTCCCCGAACAGGCGCGCATGGCAGGTGCGCTGCACCACGTAATACGAGGTCGCGAACAGCGCCGAGCCGCCAAAGGCGAAGATCACCGCATTGGTGTGCAACGGGCGCAGGCGGCCGTAAGACAGCCAGGGGGCGAGGTTCAGGTCGGGCCAGATCAGCTGCGCGGCGATGACGAGCCCCACCAGCATGCCCACGATGCCCCAGACCACCGTCATGATCGCAAACTGCCGGACCACGGTGTAGTTATAGGTATTAGAGGTCGATGACGCCTGCATGGATGCTCCCCAGCGTATGGATGTTGTTGATGATCATGCACAGCAGCATAAATTCGTCCCGGAAACGGCATGTTGATCTAAATCAACCCCCGCGACGTCCGCCGGGACTATTGTAAGGCCGTCGTCCATGACATCGCCAAGGAGAACGCTCATGTTCCGCAACATTCTGGTTCCCACAGACGGCTCGGCGCTCTCGCGCAAAGCGGTCAAAAAAGCCGTGGCACTGGCCAAACTCACCGGCGCCAAAGTGACCGGCTTCCACGTCGCCCCCGCCTACAAGTTCAACGTCTACGCCGACTACATCCCGCCCGACTTCATCCTGCCCAGGGAATTCGAGGCCAATGCGAAGAAGGTGGCGGCCCGTCACCTGGAAGTCGTCAAGAAGGAATGTGCGGCGGCCGGCGTGTCCTGCGCGGCGTACTCCGTCTGCAGCGATTTCGCCGCCGACGCCATCGTCAAGGCCGCGAAAAAATACAAATGCGACCTCGTTGCCATGGCCTCCCACGGCCGCAGCGGACTGTCGAAGCTGCTGATCGGCAGCGAAACCCAGAAAGTACTCGCCGGAATCAAGGTTCCGGTGCTGGTATTGCGCTGAACACGGCCGCTTACTGCAAAAGCCGGACGGCAGGCCCGTCCGGCTTTTTTGCCTGCACGGCGGCCTTTTGCGCCTGAACACCGCAATTGCCGATGAGCCGGAAACCCGGGCGATCAGCGAGCGCCTGCAGCGGCAGCCCCGCTGACCGGCCCCTCCCTGCGCGTGCGGCACCCGCGCCGGATGCCGCCGGCCTGCTCGGCCGCACCACGCTGTTCGGCGGGCTTGATGCCGCAACGCTCGGCCGCATCGCCGCCGCAACCGCGATGATCCGGGTGGCGCGCGGCAGTCTGCTGTTCCGGGCGGGCGATGCCTGCACGGGTTTCCACCTGGTCATCGAGGGGCGGATCAAGCTGTCGCTGCACAGCGCCCAGGGCGCGGAGCGCGTCGTCGAACTGCCGGGCCCGGGCCAGACCTTCGGCGAGGCCGCCATGTTCCTGCGCATGCCTTACCGCGTGTCCGCGGAAGCGCTCGCCGACAGCCGGCTGCTGCATGTCGCCGCCAGCGCTGTGTTCACTGAACTGGAGCAGGAGCCGCGGCTGGCCCACCGCATCATCGCCAGCCTCAGCATGCGCTTGCACCGGATGGTAGGGGAAATCGAATCGCAATCGCTGCTGTCCGGCACCCAGCGCGTGGTCGGCTACCTGCTGAGCCTGGCCGATGCCCCGGCCGCGATGGAAACCGTAGTCCGCCTGCCGGCACTGAAGAATGTCATCGCCTCCCGGCTCAACCTGACACATGAACATTTCTCGCGCATCCTGCACGGGCTTGCCGCCGCGGGCGTGATCCGCCTGGACGGCCCCGACATCCGGATCCCCGACATCGAGGCCTTGCGCAGGCACCCGGCCTGACAGTCTGCCCCGTGGTGATGCACATCAAGGCGTGGCCGGCCGGTACACCGCATCATCAGCTTTTTCCCGAATAAGGCATTTCTGCAATGTCGCCCACCACCCTGTCCCCATGGACCCTGCGCCGCCGCGCCCTGTTGCCGGTGGTTCAGGGCGGCATGGGCGTCGGCATCTCGGCCCACCGCCTCGCCGGCAGCGTCGCCGCGCTGGGCGCCCTCGGCACAATCTCCAGCGTCGACCTGCGCCACCACCACCCCGACCTGCTGGAACAAACTGCCGGCTGTCGCGATGCCGAGCAACTGAATCGCGCCAACCTGGTCGCGCTCGACCGCGAAATCGGCCGGGCGCTGGCGCTGGCCGCAGGTCGCGGCGCGATCGCCGTCAACGTGATGAAGGCAGTCGCCGCGCACGCCGATTACGTACGCCAGGCCTGCGCCAGCGGCGCACACGCCATCGTCATGGGCGCGGGCCTGCCGCTCGACCTGCCAGAGCTGACGCGCGACTTCCCCGATGTAGCGCTGATTCCGATCCTGTCGGATGCCCGCGGCGCAGGCATCGTCGTCAAAAAATGGCTGCGCCGGCAACGCCTGCCGGACGCCATCGTCATCGAACATCCGCGTCATGCCGGCGGCCATCTCGGCGCCACGCGTACGGAGGAAATCGCCGATCCGCGCTTCGATTTCTCGCGCGTGCTTGAAGAAATTCCGGCGCTGCTGCGCGGTCTGGGGCTCGAAGCCGAAAAAATACCGCTGATCGTTGCCGGCGGCGTCCACCGCCATGACCAGGTTCGCGAACTGCTGGGCATGGGTGCCGCCGCAGTGCAGGTCGGCACCCCTTTTGCAGTGACCACCGAGGGCGATGCCCACCCGGAGTTCAAGCGCGTGCTGGCCGAGGCCCGTCCCGAAGACATCGTCACCTTCATGAGCGTGGCTGGCCTGCCGGCGCGCGCCGTGCTGACACCCTGGCTCAGGAACTACCTGCGCCGCGAAAAGGCGCTGCAATCGCATGCCAAGGCGGATCCGCGGCGCTGCGTGCAGGG
>JAEYXO010000279.1 GCA_023431245.1 Pseudomonadota bacterium
GCAGCTTCTCGGCAAAACGGCTGCGCAGGTTCTGCGCCTTCAGCTTGGCCTCGATCTGGCGCCGCGAGCCGTGCACCAGCACCAGCTTGACGCCCAGCGCCGCGAGCAGGTTCAGGTCATGGGTGAGATGGAAAAAACGGCCGTCGGCGACAACTTCCCCGCCGAAAGCGATGACGAAGGTCTTGCCGCGAAAAGCATGGATGTATGGTGCCACCGACTGGAACCAGTCGATGAAACGGTCCTGCGCCGACAGGCGTGGCCGGCCACCGCCGGCTTTTGCCGCATCCTGTGCAGTGCTGATGCTGTCTTTATCGGTGGAAATGATGCTGTCCTTTCGCCTGCTGCCCGCTGCGTACGGCACAGCGGATGCAATGGATGGTATGCGAGAACCCGCGGCGGTGAAAGCCGCCGCTCAGAAATCCCCCCACAGCGCCTGCAGCGCGGCGAGCAGCGCCACCGCGGCGGTTTCGGTGCGCAGTACGCGCGGCCCCAGCCGCAGCGGCATGAACCCGGCGCGCTGCGCATCCCCGGCTTCGGTCGGCGACAGGCCGCCCTCGGGCCCGGCCAGCACGGTGATTTCGCCCGCGGGCCGGGACAGGTCGTGCAGTCCGTTCGCGGCGCCGGGCGCCAGCATCAGGCGCAGTCCGCCGGCCGGCCCCGGCTGCTGCAGCCAGTCGCGGAAGGAAAGCAGCGGAAGCACCTCGGGCACCACGTTGCGTCCGCACTGCTCGCAGGCCGCAGCCACCACGCCCTGCCAGTGCGCCCGCTTTTTTTCGGCGCGCTCCCCCGCCAGGCGCACCACGCAGCGCTCGGCGAGCAGCGGCTGGATTGCAGCCGCGCCCAGCTCGACCGCCTTCTGGATCGTGTAATCCATGCGCTCGCCGCTGGACAGCGCCTGCGCCAGCGTGACCTGCAGCGGGGACTCCCGCTGTTCATCGCGGCGTGCCCCGACCTGCAGGCTGACCGAACCGCGCGCACAGGCCGTGATCACGGCATCGTGCGCCGTGCCCCGGCCATCAAACAGCACCACCGGGTCCCCTTCGGCCAGGCGCAGCACATGCGCCAGGTGATGCGCCTTGGCGGCAGGCAGGGCGCAACGCCCGTGATCCGGGATCGGATCCGGAAAATATATTCTAGTCAATGGGTTAGCGCGGGCTTTCACCCGCGGGATTATGCCACAGCAGACACCGCGGACGCGCCGGGCGCCACGGTTCCGCGCTGCAGCAGGGGGTATACAATTGCGCTTTTTTCCGGCGTGCCCGGCAGGGAGATTCCGCTTGCGCATCGTCATCCTCGGCGCGGGACAGGTCGGCAGTTCGGTCGCCGAGAACCTGGTTTCCGAAGCCAACGACATCACGGTGGTCGACACCGATGCCGCCCGCCTGCGCAAGCTGCAGGACCGGCTTGACCTGCGCACGGTCGTCGGCAATGCCGGCCATCCCGAAATACTGCAGCGCGCCGGAGCACGCGACGCCGACCTGATCCTCGCCGTCACCCAAAGCGACGAAACCAACCTGGTCGCCTGCAAACTCGCGGCGACGATGTTCAACATACCGACCAAGATCGCGCGCATCCGCGCCGCGGATTACCTGTCGCACCCGGAAATGTTCTCGGCGGACAACTTCTGCGTCGACACCGTGATCTGCCCCGAGCAGGTGCTGACCGACTACATCGCCAAGCTGATCGAATTCCCGGAATCACTGCAGGTGCTGGAGTTCGCCGAAGGCCGCGTCAGCCTGGTCGCGGTGCGCGCCTTCCACGGCGGCCCGCTGGTCGGCAAGGAACTGCAGACCATCCGCAAGCACCTGCCGAAACTCGACACCCGGGTGGCCGCCATATTCCGCCAGGACAGCCCGATCATCCCCGACGCTTCCACGGTGATCGAGGCCGGCGACGAGGTGTTCTTCATCGCCGCCACCGAGCACATCCGCGGCGTGATGCGCGAACTGCGGCGCATGGACAAGCCGGTGAAACGGGTGATGATCGGCGGCGGCGGCAACATCGGCCGCCGGCTGGCGAAGGCGATCGAGGACCGTTACGACGTCAAGATCATCGAATACAGCCGTGCCGGCGCCGAAAAGCTGGCCGCCGAGCTGCGCTCGACGCTGGTGCTGGCGGGCGATGTCACCGACGAGGACCTGCTGCAGGCCGAGAACATGGGCGACATGGACGTCTATTGCGCGCTGACCAACGACGACGAGAACAACATCATGTCCTCGCTGCTGGCCAAGCGCATGGGCGTGCGCCGGGTCGTAGCGCTGATCAACCGCGGCTCCTATGTCAACCTGGTGCAGGCGGGGCAGATCGACATCGCGATCTCGCCGGCGCAGGCAACCATCGGCACGCTGCTCGCCCATGTGCGCCACGGCGACTGTGTCGCGGTGCACAGCCTGCGCCGCGGCGCGGCCGAAGCGCTGGAACTGGTCGCCCACGGCGACGCCGGATCATCGAAGGTCGTCGGCCGCCGCATCGAGGAAATCGAGCTGCCGAAAGGCTCCACCATCGGCGCCATCGTCCGCCCGCCGCGGACCGGTGAGGACGGCAAGGCGCGGGGTGACCACGAGGTGCTGATCGCCCACCACGACACCGTCATCGAATCCGAGGACCACGTGATCGTGTTCGCCATCAACAAGCGCATCGTGCCCAAGGTCGAGAAGCTGTTCCAGGTCAGCATCGGATTCCTGTGAGCATCGTTCCCCGGCACGGTTGCCGCATCCCTTCGTCCGTCCCCGAGCGGCGCTGATCCGGCATGTCCTGGCTGCTGAACATCGCCCCGGTGGCCGCGCTGATCGCGATGGCGATGAGCCTGACCCATCTGCTGCCGATCAGCGTGTCGCTGTACTTCAGCGACGGCATGGCCGGCGTGCTGACACTGTCGATGGCGCTCAACTTCTGCGCCGGCGCCGTCCTCTGGCTGCTGACCCGCCGCAACAAGCGCGAACTGAGCCTGCGCGAGGGCATCCTGCTGGTGGTCACCGTCTGGGCCGGCGGCGCGCTGTTCGCGTCCGTGCCGCTGCTGCTCACGGTGCCGCAGATCTCATTCACCGACGCCTACTTCGAGGCGGTGTCCGGGCTCACCGCCACCGGCGCCACGGTCATTTCCGGGCTGGAGGAGCTGCCGGCCTCGATCAATGTCTGGCGCGCGGTGCTGCAGTGGCTGGGCGGCATGG
>JAEYXO010000019.1 GCA_023431245.1 Pseudomonadota bacterium
GCGCCGCATGGCGTGCTGATCACGGACGGCGTGCTGACCCGCCTGCTGTCGCCCCGGCTGCGCAATTCGCACAAGGGAACATACGGCAGCGTCGGCATTGTCGGCGGCGCACATGGTATGAGCGGCGCGGCGCTGCTGGCGGCACGTGCCGCGCTCAAATGCGGGGCGGGACGTGTTTATGCCGGACTGCTTGCAGACGATGTGCCGCTGCTGGATCCCCTGCAGCCTGAACTGATGCTCCGCCCCGCCGACGGGGTACTGCGCCTCGAACACCTCAGTGCCCTCGCCGTCGGCCCCGGTCTCGGTGATTCGCCCGACGCCGCGGAATATCTCGACTGGGCGCTCGAAAAAACACTGCCACTGGTGCTTGATGCCGATGCGCTGAATCTGATCGCCGCTTTCCCTGAGCTAAAAGACAAATTAAAACAAAGGGTTGCGGAAACCATCCTGACGCCGCACCCGGCCGAAGCCGCACGCCTGCTCGATTGCGATACCGATCGCGTGCAGGCTGACCGTGTCGCTGCCGCCCTGCGGCTCGCCCGTGAACTGGATTGCGGCGTGGTGCTGAAGGGCTGCGGCAGCGTTTGCGCCTGGCCGGACGGCCATTGGGCGATCAACGGTTCGGGCAATCCGGGGATGGCTGCAGCCGGCATGGGGGATGTGCTGACCGGCATCCTCGTCGCGCTGCTGGCACAGGGTGTTGACGAGCGCCATGCGCTGACTGCCGCGGTCCACCTGCACGGTGCAGCCGCGGACCGTCTGCTTGGCGCAGGCATCGGGCCGGTCGGTTTGACGGCCGGCGAACTGATCGACGCCGCGCGGGCGCTGCTGAACCGCCGCTGACGCGGCTCAGGCCGCCAGCGCGCGCACCGCAAAAATCCCGAGCAGCGTCATCGCCAGCGATCCGGCAAGGTGGCTGCCGATCAGCGCCGCGGCCCAGCCGTAACGTTCCTGCTGCAGCAGCATCACCGCCTCCAGCGAAAACGCCGAAAAGGTGGTCAGGCTGCCGAGGAAACCGGTGACGAAGAACAGCCGCCATTCCGGCGCCAGCGCGGTGTGCTGCATGAAGAATTCCAGCGCCGCACCGATCAGGAAACCGCCGATCAGGTTGACGGACAGGGTGCCCAGCGGCAAGGCTGGCACGAGGTGATTGAGCGCCAGCGACAGGCCCCAGCGCGACCAGGCACCGAGCATCGCACCGATGCCCACCGCGACAAAACCGGCAGCGTTCATCTGCAGCTCAGCGCGTCAGCTGGTGACGCCGATGTTCCACGGCACGTATTCGTGGTCGCCCAGACCCAGCAGTTCGCTCTTGGATTTTTCACCCGAGGCAATGCGCAGCATCAGGTCGAAGATTTCCTGCGCCTTCTGCGACAGCGACTTCGTACCGTCGAGGATTTCACCGCAGTTGATGTCCATGTCCTCTTCGAGCCTGAGATACATCGGCGTGTTGGTTGCCAGCTTGATCGACGGCACCGGCTTCGCGCCGAACATCGAGCCGCGGCCGGTGGTGAACATGATCATGTTGGCACCGCCGGCGATCTGGCCGGTCGCCGACACCGGATCGAAGCCCGGCGTGTCCATGAACACGAAGCCGCGCTCGGTCACCGGCTGCGCATAGTGGTAGACCGCGTTCAGCGGTCCGGTGCCGCCCTTCATCGACGACCCCAGCGACTTCTCGAATATGTTGGCCAGTCCGCCATGCTGGTTGCCGGGGCTGACCACGCCGTTGATCTGGGTGTCCTTGCCAGCGTTGTAGACGTCCTTCCACCAGCGGATGCGTTCGATCAGCTTCTCGCCGACTTCGCGCGATTTGGCGCGCCGCGTCAGCGTGTGCTCGACGCCGTAGATTTCCGGCGTTTCCGACAGGATGTGGGTACCGCCGTGGCGCGCCAGCAGGTCCATCGCCGCACCCAGCGCCGGATTGGCGGTGATCGAGGAAAACCCGTCCGAGCCGCCGCACTGCAGGCCGATCATCAGGTGGCTGGCCGACACCTTCTGGCGCACGACCCTGTTCGCCGCCGGCAGCATTTCCTTCACGGCGGCGATGCCCGCCTCGACGGTCTTGCGCGTGCCGCCGGAGTCCTGCATGACAAAGGTATGCAGCCGATCGCCGGCCTCGAGATTCTGCTCCTTCATCAGGCCCTTGAGCTGGTTGCGCTCGCAGCCGAGACCGACGATCAGCGCACCGGCCAGGTTGGCATGTCGCGCATAGCCGGCCATGGTCCGCCGCAGCAGGTCCATCGGCTCGCCGGTCATTTCCATGCCGCAACCGGTGCCGTGGGCGAAGGCGCAGACGCCGTCGATGTTGGGATACTCGGCCAGGCGTTCCGGCGTGAAGTATTCGGCGATCTTGTGCGCCACCGTCGCCGAGCAGTTCACGGTCGACAGGATGCCGATGTAATTGCGCGTCGCCACCTGGCCGTTGGCGCGGATGATGCCCATGAACGAAGCGCGCTCCGCTTCCGGGATCATCTGCTCCGGCTTGTAATCGCGGGCATGGGCGTAGTCGCGGTCGAACTCGCGGAATTCGAGGTTGTGCGAATGCACGTAGGTGCCGGCCGGGATGTCGGCCGAGGCAAAACCGATGGTCACTGCATATTTGAGGATCGGCTCGCCCTTTTTGATGTCACGCGAGGCAATCTTGTGGCCCGCGGGAACCTGACTTTTCGCAGTCAGGCCGCCATCGAGCTTGGTGCCGATGCCGATGTCGCCGCGGGCGATCAGCACGTTGTCGTTTTCGTGCAGCCGGATCACCGGTCCCGATGCGGGTTTGTCCTTGATGTGTATCACGCCGTCGTCCATGGCACTGCCTCCTGGGTAAGTAACCCGCATTTTATCGGGAATGCCGACGCCGGAGGAACACGGCGCGATCTCATCCGCTTGTCGTCGTGCTGCAATTTCAGCTTCCTGCAGTTTCGGGGCCGCCGTTGCCGGACTAGGCGCCGGCGCCGGTTTTCGCATAGCATTCCCCGGCCCCTCTCATACTTCGCCCTCCTTCATGAACGAACATATTGTGCAGAACTGGAAAGTCGCCAAACCCGTCGCCTGTTCGCGTGGCGGCATGGTCACTTCCCAGAACCGGATCGCCAGCGAGGCCGGAGCCCGGATTCTGTCCGCCGGAGGCAATGCCGTGGACG
>JAEYXO010000034.1 GCA_023431245.1 Pseudomonadota bacterium
TGCCTACGGTCTTTGACAACCCGCCGGCGATACACTGCCGGCGGCCCAAAGTTTCTGCCCCGCGCAGATTCGGCGCGGGGACTTCAAATTACTGCTGCGCCTGCTGCGCGAAACTCGACTGGTCAACGCGCACACCGGGACCCATGGTGCTCGAGACCGCCACCTTCCTCAGGTAGATGCCCTTGCTTCCCGCGGGACGCGATTTATTCACCGCATCGACCAGCGCACGGATGTTTTCTTCCAGCGCGTCGACGGTGAACGACGCACGGCCGATCGTGCACTGCACGATGCCCGCCTTGTCGGCGCGGTACTGGACCTGGCCGGCCTTGGCATTTTTCACCGCCAGCGTCACGTCCATGGTCACGGTGCCGACCTTCGGGTTCGGCATCAGGCCGCGCGGGCCGAGCACCTGGCCCAGCTGGCCGACCACGCGCATCGCGTCCGGCGTGGCGATGACCACGTCGAAATCCATCTTGCCGCCCTTGATTTCGGCGGCCAGGTCGTCGAAGCCGACGAGGTCAGCGCCGGCATCCTTCGCCTGCTGCGCCTTGTCGCCCTGGGCGAACACGGCCACGCGCACGGTCTTGCCGGTGCCCTGGGGCAGCACCACGGAGCCGCGCACGTTCTGGTCCGATTTCTTGGCATCGATGCCGAGGTTGATCGCGACGTCGACCGCTTCGTTGAATTTCGCGGTGGCGCTTTCCTTGACCAACTGCAGCGCGTCTTTCAGCGCGTAAAGCTTGTTGCGGTCAACCTTGGCGCGAACCGCCTTGTAGCGTTTGGATACGTTGGCCATTTACACACCCTCCACATCGACGCCCATGCTGCGGGCGCTGCCGGCGATCGTGCGCACGGCGGCATTCAGGTCCGCCGCAGTCAGGTCGGGCATTTTCGCCTTTGCGATTTCCTCGACCTGGGCGCGGGTCAGCCGGCCCACTTTTTCGGTATTCGGACGCTTGCTGCCGCTTTCGAGCTTGGCGGCCTTCTTGATCAGGACCGACGCCGGCGGCGTCTTCATGATGAAGGTGAAGCTCTTGTCCTGGTAGGCCGTGATCACCACGGGCACCGGCAGGCCGGGCTCCATTTTCTGCGTGGCGGCATTGAAGGCCTTGCAGAATTCCATGATGTTCAGGCCGCGCTGGCCGAGGGCGGGACCGATGGGCGGCGAGGGATTCGCCTTGCCCGCCGGCACCTGCAGCTTGATGAAGCCGACTACTTTCTTTGCCATTTACACTCTCCTTGCGGGTGCAGGCGGATGCCGCTGAACGACACCCTCCCCGCGGTTAAAAAGTCAGGCCTTTTCGACCTGACCGAAATCCAGTTCAACCGGCGTGGACCGGCCGAAGATCGTCACCGAAACACGCAGCTTGCTCTTGTCGTAGTTGACGTCTTCCACGTTGCCGTGAAAATCGGCAAACGGACCTTCCTTGACGCGGACCGCCTCGCCCACCTCGAACAGCACCTTGGGACGCGGCTTTTCCACGCCCTCCTGAATCTGGTTCAGGATGTTCTGCACTTCCCGGTCCGAGATCGGGGTCGGCTTGGTCGCCGTGCCGCCGACGAAGCCGGTCACCTTGGCCGTGTTCTTGATCAGGTGCCAGGTCTCGTCGGTCATTTCCATCTCGACCAGCACATAGCCGGGGAAAAACTTCCGCTCGCTGATGCTTTTCTGGCCGCCCTTCATCTCGATCACTTCCTCGACCGGCACCAGGATCTGGCCGAACTTGTCTTCCATCCCGGCACGGCGGATGCGGTCGAGCAATGCGCGCTGCACGCTTTTCTCGAAGCCCGAATACGCGTGCACCACATACCATTTTTTGCTCATCATTCCCCGCCGATCAGCTTTTTGATGACCCACAGCAGGATGCCGTCAACGATCCACAGAAACAGCGCCATGACCACCACGAACACGAACACGATGGCGGTCGCCTGCAGGGTCTCGTTGCGGGTGGGCCAGACCACCTTGCGGGTTTCCGCGGCAGACTCATGCGCGAAGGCAAAAAAGCTCTGCCCGGCCGCGGTCGTCCACAGCACGGCAGCGCCCGCCGCCAGCCCGGCCAGAAACACCGCCAGCCGGATGACCGTGGCGCTTTCCTGCAGGTAATAAAACCCGCCGACACCTGCGGCCACGAGCAACACAGCCGCCGCAACCTTGATCTTGTCCACTATCAGAACCACCTTGTGCCGGCCTTGGGCCGGGCCTTTCAGCCCGGCTTTCCAGCCTTTAATACCGCCTGTTGTTGGCAGGCCAGGAGGGAATCGAACCCCCAACCTTCGGTTTTGGAGACCGACGCTCTGCCAGTTGAGCTACTGGCCTGCAGCCTTACTCGATGATCTTTGCGACGACGCCGGCGCCGACGGTGCGGCCACCTTCGCGAATCGCGAAACGCAGCCCCTCTTCCATCGCGATCGGCTGGATCAGCGCCACCGTGATCGAAATGTTGTCTCCGGGCATCACCATCTCCGTGCCCTTCGGCAGTTCGATCGAACCCGTCACGTCCGTCGTCCGGAAGTAGAACTGCGGACGGTAACCGTTGAAGAACGGCGTATGACGACCACCCTCGTCCTTCGACAGCACGTAAATCTCCGCCGTGAACTTCGTGTGCGGCGTGATCGAGCCCGGCTTCGCCAGAACCTGCCCACGCTCCACCTCTTCACGCTTCGTGCCGCGCAGCAGAATGCCCACGTTGTCGCCCGCCTGACCCTGGTCCAGCAGCTTGCGGAACATCTCCACGCCCGTGCACACCGTCTTCAGCGTCGGCTTCAGAC
>JAEYXO010000131.1 GCA_023431245.1 Pseudomonadota bacterium
GGGGAAACGTCTATTGCGGGGGCCGGGGGCCGGAATGGGCGGATTCTAACAGAGGACCGAAGAACGCCGGCTGCTCCTCGGCCAGTTGCGCGAGGCGCTCCCTGAAACCGGCGGGCGCGGCGGGATAGGCCAGCCGCGCGGCGTCCAGCAGCGAACGCGCTTCCGCGACGCGGCCGGCGAGCGCCAGCAGCAGGACCTGGCGGTAGACCAGCACGGGTTGCGGTGTGAAGCGGATCACCCGCTCGTTCAGCGCGAGGCGGCGCTCGAGGTCATCCCGGTTCGCCGGCAGGGGCATCACCATCGACAACTCGACATAGGGCGTCAGCAGCGCATTGCGGTGGATGCGCAGGATCGTTCCCGCAAACCCGGGGCTGCGCAGCTGCTCGATCGTGGGCCGGACGACACGCTCGAAAACACGGTAGTCCTTCCACAGGAACACCAGGTTCGCGGCACCGGCCAGCACGGCCGAGGCTGCGATCATGCGCCCGAAGCGCGCCAGCCTCGGTTGCAGCACCGGCGAAGGACAGAGTCCCAGCAGCAGCGCCGCAATGCCGAGAAAATAGGCGTACCAGAGCGGATACTCGAGCAGGCTGTGGATTGCGAAAACACCCAGCGTCGCCCACAGCCACCAGTGTGCGGAGTCCGGCCTGGCCTTCAGGGCCCGCAGCAGGCCCCAGCCGGCGGGGACCAGCAGCAGGGCCGCCCCCGCGATGCCGGTTTCGGCCAGCAGCTGCAGCGGCAGGTTGTGGACATTGTTGTAGAGGCCCGGCGGCGCAAGGCCGCCGGAAGCGGCCAGGTAGCGGAAATACTCGCCGGCGAATGCGCCCCAGCCGACTCCCGCGACCGGGTGTTCGGCGGCGATCGCCAGCGCCGCCTGCCACAGTCCGATGCGGTCGCTGACACTGGCTGCACCCGAAAACAGACGCTCCAGGGAAGTTACGGCCTCGCGCTGCGGCGGCGCAAACCAGCCGAGCCCGGCACAAACCTGCAGCAGGTAATAGAGGATGATGAACAGCCCGCTCCAGATGAGCAGCCGCCGCGCGCGCGGGTCATCGCCACCCAGCCGCAGCCGGAGCGCAAAGGCGAATGCCGCGAACAGGTAGAGCCAGACACTGCGCGAGCCGGACAGGCCGAGCACAAACAGCAGCGGCAGCACCAGGACCGCGGCGGCCGGCAGCGGCAGGCGGCCGCGGCTGTGCAGATGCGCAGCGCTGAAGAGTCCCAGCGTGACCTGCGCGGCAAAATGATTGGGCTGCGCGAGATTGCCGAAGATGACGCTGCTTTGCGGCCGGGTAATGTAGGGGTCCAGCGGCGTGACCAGGTTGAAGTGCTGGATCAGGCCGATGACCGCGCTGAGCAGCGCGCCGGCGGCCAGTCCCGCCGCCACCGCGGTGCAGACGGTTTCCATGCCGCAGCTGCGCAGCAGCGCGCGCGCGGCGATGACCAGCAATCCGGCCCAGACCAGGTACAGGGCGCCGAGCAGCGCCTGGCCGAAATACGGAGACCAGCCCGCGACGCCGTGGATGATCGCCAGTGCTGCAAGCCCGAACAGCGGGAGCGCAGCCCAGGGCAATTCCGCGTTGCTCCAGCCGCGGCGCTCAAGCAGCACGGCCAGCACGCCCAGGCCGCAGGCAAAGGCCAGCCACTCGGAGTAAAACGAGGTCAGCGGAAAACGGTGATAGGGCTGCAGGAACGGCAGCACACACAGCAGCGCTGCGGCGGCCAGGCTGATGCGCGCAGGGAAGGACGGTGCGGAAATCACCGGCGGCCCGGAATCAGTCCGGCGCCCGGGCACTGTGGCGGCAAATCCGGCGGAAGGCTTACTTGTCCGGCCCGCAAAACACTTCCCGCATCATGCCGATCAGCGTCAGCGTGCGCTCGTCGCCGATGCGGTAGTACACGCGGTTGGCGTCCTTGCGCGTGCGCAGCACGCCTTTCTCGCGGAGTATCGCGAGATGCTGGGAAATATTGCTCTGCGAGGTGCCGACACAGTCGACGATGTCCTGGACGCTGACTTCCTGGTCGCCCAGCACGCAGAGGATCTTCAGGCGCAGCGGATGCGCCATGGCCTTGAGCGCCCGCGAAGCCTGTTCGATATGCTCTTCCCGCTCCAGCAACTGCTCGCGCACTGCGGCCACATCAGTCATGCATCTCCCGGAACCGCCCAAGACTGTTGAAATGATTTAGAATTATACTGCATCACAATAATCTGAAAATCCCTTAAAAATCATGAAGATAACACCAGTGCTGCTGGTCATCCTCGACGGCTTCGGCCACCGCGAGGACTGCGACGACAACGCCATCTGCCAGGCGCGCAAACCGCACTGGAATTTCCTCTGGAAAACCTGCCCGCACACCGTCATCGATGCCTCGGAGAAATGGGTCGGCCTGCCGGCGCAGCAGATGGGCAACTCCGAAGTCGGCCACATGAACATCGGCGCCGGTCGCGTGGTGTACCAGGATTACACCAAGATCGAACATGCCATCGAGACCGGCGAGTTTGCCGAAAACCCGGTGCTCGACGCCGCGATCCGCAAGGCCGCAGGCGGCGCCCTGCATGTGCTCGGGCTGCTGTCGCCGGGCGGCGTGCACAGCCACGAGTCGCAGATCCACGCGCTGCTCGATCTCGCCGCGGCGAAGGGCGCGAAGCAGGTACTGGTGCATGCCTTCCTCGACGGCCGCGACACGCCGCCGCAAAGCGCGGAGGCCTCACTGCTCGCGCTGGA
>JAEYXO010000134.1 GCA_023431245.1 Pseudomonadota bacterium
GCGACCGAAAACTGCCTGATCGAGCTGGCCGAGCTTCCGGCCGGCGGCGCGCACTGACGGCGCCTATTTCGCGTCGAGCGCGCTGCGCAGCAGCCCCGCGACGAGGTCGTTGAGCGGTTCGCCCCGCTCCTGTGCCAGTGCATGGATCTGTTTCACCAGACCGCCCTCGAGCTTGACCGCGAAGGGCACCAGCCCGCGCGCCTGGTCAAGACGCCGCTGTTCCCGCCGGTCAGGCACCGCTGCCGCAGCTTTGCCGAAACGCTCCGGTGCAGACGCCGACTTCATCCGGTTGACGAGTTTCAGCGCATTGTATTTCTGCAGTTCGGTGGGCTTCATGGCCATCGGAGGCTCCGGAGAATTGAAAAGGCCGCGCAAGATGCGCGGCCCCGGCTGGATTTCAGTTAGGCTTATTTCGGCTGTTGCTGGCCGCCGCCACCGCCACCGCCACGGCGTTTGCCTGGGCGTTTGTGGAATTTTTTGCCGCCGCCCGCACCGGGGTTCTTGTTCTGGCCCTGGCCCTGCTGGGGCCGGCCTCCGGGCTGGCCGCGGCCGCCGGCATTCTGCCGCTGATGCAGCGGCCGGCCCTGCGGCTCCGGCGCGCCGGGGCGGTTGCCCGAGGCGAGCGCGATCTCGAGTTCGTTGAGTTCATCCCACTCGGCGTCGGTGCGGTTGCGGTCCGGTATGGCCAGCAATTCCTGCATGCGCGCCCGCGGGGATATCGGGGGATTCTGTGGAGGCTGTGAGTCGTTCATGGCCGGGATTATCGCATTTTATGAGCCATCCTTCAAAGAAAACAACGGCTTAGGGAAACAGGGCAGTCCGCCCCCGACCGCTCCCGGCAAAGTCGCTCCGGAGCATGCTCCCGGCGGACATCAGCATGCCATTCGCCGCGGTCATTCGTCCCCCGCCCGGCCCCTGCGGACCGGGCAGGGTGAAGCGGACACTCAGTCGAGCGCCTGCAGCACCAGTGCATGCAGCAATTGGCGGTGGTAATAACGGATGCTGCCCGGCGCATGCGCCATGAACACCGTCACCAGTTCCTCCGCCGGATCGACCCAGAAATAGGTGCCGGTGGAGCCCGCCCAGTGGAAATCACCGGTGCTGCCCGGCATGCCGCCGCGGCCGGCGCTGCGCCGCACGGCGACGCCGAGGCCGAAACCGTAACCGCGGATGTTGGGATAATCGTTGAGTTTCGACAGGTCGACCTCCGGCCCGAGGTGGTCGGTCGTCATGTATTCGACGGTCTTGCGCGACAGCACGCGCGCGCCGTCGAGTTCGCCGACGTTCAGCAGCATCTGCGCAAAACGCAGATAGTCGGCCGCAGTCGACACCCCGCAGCCGCCGCCGCAGTCAAACTTGTGCGGGGTGGTACCGTCGCGCAGCGTCTGCGGCATCCCGCTCACCGGATCCCGCGGCAGGGCCTTCGCATAACGCGGCACTTTCGCCGGCGGCACGGTGAAGGCCGTATCCTGCATGCGCAAGGGCCGGAACAGGCAGTCTTCGAGGTACTGCGCCAGCGGCCGCCCGGTCACGGCTTCGACGGCCAGTCCCAGCACGTCGAGACCGAGGCTGTATTCCCACATCGAGCCCGGCTGGTAATGCAGCGGCAGGCTCGCCAGCTGCGCCAGGAATTCGGCGCCGCTCCACTTCGTCGAAGCGACATCCGACGAAAACGGATAACGCGCGTAAAGCGCCTTGTCGCCGCGGCCGTAACTCAGGCCCGCGGTGTGGCGCATCAGGTCCTCGATGGTCATTTCGCGCAGCAATGCCTCGGTGGGCGCGCCTGCAGCGCCGTCGCACTGCGGCGGATTGACGCGCATGCCGGCGAGCTGCGGCAGGTAATGGCTGACCGGCTGGTTGACCGCCATGCGCCCTTCCTCGCACAGCATCAGCGCACCCACGATCACCAGCGGCTTGGTCATCGAGGCAATGCTGAACATCGCATCGACCGGCATCGCCGTCCGTGCCGCCGGATCCAGATGGCCGAAAGTCTCGCAATATCCGAGGCGTCCGCCGCGCGCGATCATCAGCACGGCACCGGGCAGCGCGCCGCGCGCGATTTCGGCATTCAGCGCCGCAGCAATGCGCGGCAGGCGGTCCGGCGCAAAACCCAGCGAGCGGGGTTCGGCAGGCGGCAAGGGCGGGAAAAACGATTCGGGTTTGTTCACGTCTGATCTTCCATTCAGTAGTGCGGCGGAATTTCGTGCGCAGGGCCGCCGGGTTCCGCGGGCAGGCTGCGCTGCATTTGCAGCCGCAGGTCGCGCAGCTGCTGCTGCAGTTCGGCGATTTCCTGCTGCTGCCGGGCCACGGTGCGGTTCAGCTCCTCCAGCAGGTCTTCGCTGAAACTCAGCTTGATTTCGATTTCCGACAGGCGCGATTCCATGGCGCGGCTCAGGCAGCGGCAAGCACGACGATCCTGACGCCGCTGCACTCGACCGCCTGGCCGGCGCGGATCTTGGCGGTCTTGCGGCTTTCAGCCTGGCCATCAACCGTCACCGCACCTTCGGCGACCAGATGCTTGCCTTCACCGCCGCTGCCGACAATGCCGGCAAGTTTCAGCAGATCGCACAGCCTGACGTGATCGCCCCTCAGCTGGAACTGGCGGATTTCCAATGGTTTTCCGTTCTTTGGCAGATTTTTGCGGTCAAGGCAGGCATGATACTGGAGCACGCAAGCGGGAACCATGCCGTTGCGCCGGGTTCCAAGTTTTCATATTCCCCATTGCATCACCGCGAACACCCGATGTCCCTGCCCCTGTTCATCTCCGGAATACTGCTGCTGCAACTGGCTGGCTGCGCCATGGGCCGCGAGGCACAGTCGACCGAAGCGGTACCGGCGCCGGTTGCCGTCGCCACCGAACGACAGCCGGCGCCTGTGGCGGAACCGGCCGTCACCGCGCCCCCGGCTGAAGAACCGGGACCCGCAGTAATTCCGCCTGCGGTGGAAGCGCCGGCTGCGGCTCCTGAAAAAGCGCCCGCGCCGGCTCCCGCGGCACCGGTGTCCAGGCCCGCACCCGTCACTGCGGAAAAACCCGCCGCGAAACCACCGGCAAAAGCGGCGGCACCGGCGCCGCAGCCGAAAACGGCGGCACCGCCACCGCCGGCGGTGCCGGGCATGGCGCTGGCCACACTCGAGCAGCGCCTGAAGGACACCAATGCCATCGGCCTGTTCACCAAGATCGCGCTGAAAAACCAGGTTGACGATCTCGTCAATCGCGTTCGTGCGCATCATGAAGGCAACGGCGCAACGCTGGCCCAGCTGCGCCAGGCTTATGACCAGTTGCTGGCCAAGGTCCACGGCCTGCTGAAGGACGGCGACCCGGCTCTCGCGGGATCCATCATGGCCTCGCGCGAGGCCATCTGGCAGGTGCTGACGGATCCGGTAAAGTTTGCAAAACTCTGAACGGCGGATACGATGACCACGATGATAAAAAGACTGACTCCGGACGCGGGCCTTCTGGCCGCAGCACTGCTGGTGGCGGCGGCGCCGGCCGCCGCTGCGGACGCCGGCAGTGCGCTGGCGAAGGACATGACGGCGACAATCTCGCTGCTGGGCCTGCCCTGCGGCCAGGTCGTCAGCGTGACGACACAGGGCAGCAACGATCACCTCGCCACCTGCAGCAACGGCAACCGCTACCGCGTCTACCTGAACGCGCAGGGACGCGTGACCGCGGAAAAGCGCTGAACGGCGCGGCGCTCAGCCGCCGGGCCGGATGAACACATGCAGGTCTCCGATCTCCTGCGCCAGCACCCGTTCCACCGCGACGACGTAATCGAGGTTTGATCCCAGCCGCTGCCTTGCCTGCGCGGGATCGACAGCCGCGGAGACAGTCGGCCCGTCGGCGACCCGGGCATGGGCGATCAGGTCCACCGCAAGACGCAGGCGCACCGACTCATCAATGGCCTGGTCCCCGGACAGCGCCTGCAGGGCGGCTTCCGCACGCGCGGAGGCCCGACCATAACGCCCGCTGCCCATGAACACGCCGACGAACAGCCCGCCCGCCACCAGCAGGCCGATGGCGCCCAGCAGCACGGTGTTCCAGGGCGGGGGCAGTCGGATGCCCAGCTGCGGCAGCGCGAAAAACAGCACGCCGCCGGTGATCACCGCGAGGCAACCGTAAGGCCGCAGGCCGGCTGGTGCCGGCTCGGCGGCGATTCGCCGCCACTCGGCGCAGATTGCGGCCCGCTGGGCGGGCGTGAACGATGGCGGATCGGCGTTCATGGCGCTGCGGTTCAGCCTGGGAGACTTCCGGTGATCGTGCACTGCATGATCACGGTGTCGAGCCAGCGCCCGAACTTCAGTCCGACATTGCGCAGGGTGCCCACCTCGCGAAATCCAAGCTTGCGGTGCAGCCCGATGGACGCGCTGTTGCCGCTGTCGCCGATGATCGCCACCAGTTCGCGGTAACCGGCGGTGGCCGAACGCTCGATCACCGCGGACAACAGGGCGCGCCCGGCGCCCTGCCCGGCAACCGCGGGATCGAGGTAAACCGAATCTTCCGCAGTGTGGCGGTAGGCGGTGCGCGGACGGTAGCGCCCGGCATAGGCATACCCGATCACGGCGCCCGCCCTCTCCGCCACCAGGTAAGGCAACCCCGCCTCCAGCACGGCATCGCGGCGGCGGCGCATTTCGGCAAGGTCCGGAGGCACTTCCTCGAAGGAGGCGGTGCCGTGCAGTACATGGTGGGCATAAATCATCTGCACGCGCGCCATGTCCGCCGTTTCAGCGGGTCGAACCGTGATTTCGATGTCCATCTGCACTCCAGCAGGCCAGGCGGCGCAGTCCGGCGCCACCGGCGAAAGATTACACCAGGCGCGCAGGGCCTGCTCCGCGGAAGTCCACACTCCATGCATGCAAATTGACTCGGTGAAGTCGATTCATCTACGCTCGGCTGCTCACCATGTGACCGACTGGAAACACCATGCCCGACACCGCACCCGCCGCAAACAAGCCGCTGTCCTCCGCCGACCGCACGACACCGCAACTGACCAGCGCCGCAGCGCCCCCGGCCCTGCGCCTGATGCTGGCCCTGGAGGATTTCGAGGCGCCGGCGCGCCGCTACATCCCGCGGCCGATCTTCGGTTATGTCTCGGGCGGGGTGGAACGCAATGTCACGCTGAACTGGAACCGGTCCGCCTTCGACGACATTGCGCTGCTGCCGCGGATGCTGGTCAATGTCTCGCAACGGTCCCAGAAAACCGAACTCTTCGGCCGGACCTACGATTCGCCCTTCGGCATCGCGCCGATGGGCGGCACCTCGCTCGCCGCCTTTGACGGCGACCTTGCGCTGGCGCGTGCCGCAGCGGCGCGCAACGTGCCGATGATCCTCAGCGGCGCTTCGCTGACCGCGCTGGAGAAGGTGCGCCAGGCCTCGCCCGGACACACCTGGTTCCAGGCCTACCTGCCGGGCGAGGCGCAGGCGATCACCGAACTGGTCGAGCGGGTGGCGAAGGCCGGTTACGACACGCTGGTGCTGACCGTGGACATCCCCGTCGGCGCCAACCGCGAGAACAACGTGCGCAACGGCTACAACGCGCCGCTGCGGCCCAGCCTGCGCCTTGCGCTGCAGTGCCTGGCACGGCCGCGCTGGCTGCTCGGCACGGCGCTGCGCACCTACTTCACCCACGGCATGCCGCACTTTGAAAACATGGGCAAACGCACGCCGCTGGTGTCGCGCACCGCGGTGCGCGAGCGCGCCAACCGCGATCACCTGAACTGGGAACATTTCGCGCTGATGCGCCGGCTGTGGAAAGGCAAACTGGTCATCAAGGGCATCCTCGCAAAAGAGGACGCCGTGATCGCGCGCGAGCAGGGCGCCGACGGCATCATCGTATCCAACCACGGCGGCCGCCAGCTCGATTCGGCCACCTCGCCGCTGCGGGTGCTGCCCGGCATCGTCGAGGCGGCGGGCGGCATGACGGTGATGATGGACAGCGGCATCCGCCGCGGCACCGATGCCCTGAAGGCGCTGGCGCTGGGCGCAAAATTCGTGTTCGTCGGTCGTCCCATGCTGTACGCCGCAGCCGTCGCCGGCGAAACCGGCGTGCGCCACGCGATCCGGCTGCTGCACGACGAAATCGACCGCGACATGGCCATGCTCGGCGCCAACACCATTGCCGAGGTCGGCCGCAGCATGCTGATGGATACCCGCAGCCCCGACCTCTACAGCCTGCGCTGACCGAACTGCGATACGGCGGCGGATCCGGCAACACCGGACACCGCCCATCGCCACAGATCGACCGCAAAATCCCGCGCCGTGTTGACGGCCATTGTTCCTGTACCGCCCCCGCACACCGGAAATTCCCCTCTCCCGGCCTCGTTTCCGGCACTGATTGCCCCGGTTTTTGGCCAAATCAGCCCGAAAACAACTCCGATTCCATTTACTGGAACAAAAAATAAACGTTTGTCACTTTTAATTGCCATCACTCCGCTGCTCGCCCTAGAATCACCGGGACGGGAAGGCACAGGCCGAACCGGCGCGTACACCAACAATTCCAACGGAGGAGAGCACGATGAGGATGATGTCTTTGGGGGCCGCTGGCCTGGCAGCACTGCTGGCGGGTTGCGCCGCCAGTCCGGAACTGGTGAGCTGCCTGCAGCCGAACCGCCGGGTGGCGGTCGAAATCACCGGCAGCAAGGTCAAGCCGCCCGCAAAACCCGGCGCCAAACCCGGGCGCGACAATGTGATGCTGAAAGCGATGGCCCAGGGCGACAGCGCTTTCGATGCGAACAGCGCAGTGCTGAAAGCCGGCGGCCAGGCCGAACTCGACAAGATCGTCAGCGTGATCCAGAACGGCATCAAGAAGGATCCGCGCCCGGTCAATGTCGGCTCGATCATCATCACCGGACACAGCGACCGCCTTGAGGCCGAATCCAACGCCGGCCTCGACGAGCAGCGCGCAAAATCCGTTCAGGTCTACCTCGCCAGCAAGGGGCTCGACCCGAAGCTGATGTTCTGGGAAGGCAAGGATGCGCGCGAGCCGATGGCCGTGACCAAATTCTGCGCAGACTGAGAAACATCCCCTGGAGGAGCGTTTACCCCGCTGCGGCGGGGTTTTTTTTCGCCTGCCCCAGCCCGCTCAGGCCGGCAGCGGCACGCCCTCCTGCTCGCAGCTGTTGGCCACGTCGCTGACGGTGACGCGGCGCATGTCGCGCACCCAGCGCAGGTCGTCGAACTCGGTGCCGCGATGCATCGTGCAGCGGTTGTCCCACATCACCAGTTCATGCGGGCGCCAGCGGTGGGTGTAGACGAACTGGCGCTGCGTGACATGGGCGATCAGCTCGTCGATCAGGGCGCGCCCTTCCGCATCCGGCATGCCCCAGATCCTCCCTGCATGCGAGGCGACGAACAGCGACTTGCGGCCGTTCTGCGGAATGGTGCGCACCAGCACCTGGGGCACCGGCGGCAGGCGTTTCTGCTCTTCCTCGGTGAATTCGTGGAAACCGTTGCGGCGCCGCGAAGTGGCAATCCAGTGTTCGACGACCAGACCCTGCAGCTTTTTCTGCATCGCGGCCGGCAAGGCATCGTAGGCCGCGCGCTGGTCGGCAAATTCGGTGTGGCCGCCGATCGGCGCCACGGTCTCGGCATACAACAGGGAGCAGATGCTGGGCAGGCGCTTGAAGGAACTGTCGGTATGCCACAGCCGGTTGCCGGCCTTGTACATGCGCTGGCGGCTGGTCTCGCCCCAGATCCTGCCGTCGGCGGAAAGATTGGATATGTCCGAAAACGCGCCGCCGAAGCGGGACGGCGTGGCCTTGGGATCGAGGGTGCGTTCGTTTTCAATCGGACCGAAATGCGCGGCAAACGCCAGCTGCTGCTCCTGGTCCAGACGCTGCTGCGGAAACACCAGCACGGCGTATTTCCAGAACGCCTCCCGGATCGCCGCAAGGTCGGCGGCGGACAGCGGTTTCGACAGGTCGACATCGCCGACCTCGGCGACAAAGTCCGGCGTGACCGGACAGACGGTAATGCCCATGTGTTCTCCTCCTTCAGCCCGCGGTCCATCCCCGCGGCAGCTGTTCAACATACACCCATCGGGCCGCACACGGCAGCGGCTTTCCGGATTATGGCCCCGGGCGGCGGCGTATCATGCCGGTGACTGCAAACGGACCGGGAGGAAACACCATGGCAAAAGGATACTGGGTGGTCAGTTACCGCGCGATACACGATGCGGAAGCCTTCAAGCGCTACGCCGCGGCGGCGCCCGCCGCCGTGCAGGCGCACGGCGGTCGCTTCTTGGTTCGCGGCATGGCGGCAAAGGTGTACGAGGCCGGCATCCTGCAGCGGGTGGTGGTCATCGAGTTCGACAGCCTCGCGCAGGCACTGTCGGCCCATGACACGCCGGCCTACCAGGCCGCGCTGAAGGAACTCGCCGGCGGCGCGGTCGAACGCGACCTGCGCATCGTCGAGGGCCTCGCCTGAGCGCGCGGCGCTAGCCGCGCACCAGCTCGAGCAGGGCCGGGCCGTAGCGCTCGAGTTTTTTCGCGCCGATGCCGCTCAACGCGGACAGCGCATCCATGTCGGCGGGCTGCGCCGCGGCGATTTCCGCCAGCGTGCGGTCGTGGAAAATGACATAGGCAGGCACGCCCTGCTCGCGCGCCTGCGCCATGCGCCAGGCCTTCAGCCGTTCGAGCAGGGCGCTGTCCGCCGCAGTCGCGCCTGCAGCCACGCCGCTGCGCATTTTCGGTTTGCGTGCCCTGCCCGCGACGACATGGCGCATCTCGACGCGTTGTTCGCCCTTCAGCACGGCGCGGCTGGCTTCGGTCAGCTTCAGCGCGCCGTAAGCCTCGTGGTCGGGGCACACGTAACCCAGTGCCGCGAGCTGGCGGAACACGTTGCGCCAGGCGGCATCGTCAAGGTCGGCACCGACGCCGAAGACGCCGAGCCGGTGGTGCTCGCGCTCGACGATGCGTTCGGTGCTGCGGCCGCGCAGCACATCGATCAGATGCATCGCGCCAAAGCGCTGTCCGGTGCGGTAGATGCAGGACAGGGCCTTCCTCGCCGCCTCGGTGGCGTCCCAGACCTGCGGCGGCTCGAGGCAGTTGTCGCAGTTGCCGCAGGGCTCGCCGGCTTCGCCGAAATAGGCGAGCAGGCGCACGCGGCGGCAGCCGGCGGTCTCGCAGAGGCCGAGCAGCGCATCGAGCTTGGCCACCGACACGCGGCGGTAATCCTCGCTGCCCTCGGACTGGTCGATCATCCGCCGCTGCTGCACGACGTCGCCGAGGCCGTAGGCCATCCAGGCGTCGGCGGGCAGTCCGTCGCGACCGGCGCGGCCGGTTTCCTGGTAATAACCCTCGATGCTTTTCGGCAGGTCGAGGTGGGCGACGAAGCGCACGTCGGGCTTGTCGATGCCCATGCCGAAGGCGATGGTGGCGGTGATGACGATGCCCTCCTCGCGCTGGAAGCGGTCCTGGTGTTCCGCGCGTGCGGCAGCGTCCATGCCGGCGTGGTAGGGCAACGCGTTGACGCCGTGCGACTTCAGCCAGGCCGCGGTTTCGTCGACCTTCTTCCGCGACAGGCAATAAACGATGCCGGCTTCGCCGCCGTGCTCCTCGCGGATGAAGCGCAGCAGCTGCGCGCGCGCATCCTGCTTGTCGACGATGGTGTAGCGGATGTTCGGCCGGTCGAAGCTCGAGATGAACACCCGCGCCTCGCCGAGCGCAAGCCGGCGGATGATTTCCTCGCGGGTCTGCGGGTCGGCGGTGGCGGTCAGCGCGATGCGCGGCACTGCGGGGAAGCGTTCGTGCAGCACCGACAGCTGCAGGTATTCCGGGCGGAAGTCATGACCCCACTGCGATACGCAGTGCGCCTCGTCGATCGCGAACAGCGCAAGCCGCGACTCCGCCAGGCATTCGAGCATGCGCGGCATCATCAGGCGCTCGGGTGCGACATAGAGCAGATCGAGCTCGCCGTTGCGCAGCGCTTTCTCGCAGGCATTGACCTCGCGGCCGTCGAGCGTGGAATTGAGGAAGGCAGCGCGCAGGCCGAGCTGCTTCAGCGCCGCGACCTGATCCTGCATCAGCGCAATCAGCGGCGACACCACCAGCGCCGTACCCTCGCGCAGCAGCGCCGGCAGCTGGTAACACAGCGACTTGCCGCCGCCGGTGGGCATCAGCACCAGCGCATCACCGCCGCCGGCGACGTGCTGCACGATATCGGCCTGCGCGCCGCGGAAGGCCGGGTGGCCGAACACGCTGTTCAGCAGTTGCAGCGCGCGGGCATCGGCGGGGGAATTCATCTGTGCAGCAACGCCTCCAGGCGGATCCGGATGACCCGCTGGAGAAATTACAATTTATTGTTTAAAATCAATTAGTTACAGTCATCCGCCTTCAGGCGGCACGGCTGCGCCCGGCAAGCTTGCGCAACTCGAGATGCAACGCGTCGCTGACGGTGATGCCTTCGGCCTGCGCCCTCGCCACCGCGGCCTGCCGTCGCGCGCCCGGCAGGCGCACGCCCCCGTCGGCCAGCATGCCGGACACCAGGTCCTCGATGCGCGCGTAGTAGGTCTCCGCACCGGCCACAGCCTGCGGATCGATCGCGATCAGCGCATGGCCGATGCGCGGCTTGTTGCCGGGTTCGAAGTACGAATCGTTTTCATGACTCAGCGCGGCGCCGGTCAGCGCGACGCACAGCGCCTCGACCATTAGCGCCAGCGCCGTGCCCTTGACGCCGCCGATCGCGGCGAGGCTGCCGGTCAGCGCCGCCTGCGCGCTGGTCGTCGGATTGCCGTCGCGGTCGACTGCCCAGCCAAGCGGGATCGGCTTGTTCTCCTTCGCCATCAGCATGATCTTGCCGCGGGTGACTTCGGTCAGCGACAGGTCGACGACGACAGGCGCCGCGTCCTTGCGCGGGAAAATCGCGGCAATGGGATTGGTGCCGAAGTACGCGCGCTTGCCGCCCCAGGCATTGATTGCCGCCGGCGAATTGGTCAGCGCGATGCCGGCCATGCCGGCATCGGCAATCGGCGCGAGATGGTAGGCCGCGGCGCCGAAATGGTGGCTGTTGGTGACGCCGGCGAAGGCGATGCCGTAGCGCTTCGCGCGCTTGATCACTTCGCTGACGGCCAGCGCCGCCGCCGGAAACGCCAGTCCGCCGCCGGCGTCAATCAGGCAGGTGGCGCCCTGCTTGCGCAGGACCTTCGGTTTGGCCTTGCCGTCGGCACGGCCTTCACGCAGGTGCTGCGCGTAAAGCGCGACCCGCGACAGGCCGTGGCCCGACAAACCCTCCGCCTCGGCCGC
>JAEYXO010000201.1 GCA_023431245.1 Pseudomonadota bacterium
ATCCATGCCCTGTTCATTCATCACGCTTGCCTGTTCGAAGGAAGATATGCGATAAGTATTTGATTTTATTCATTATTTTTATAGACCTGCCGATGCCCGGATAGCTTACCGAATCGCCGTCGCTGCGGCTACGGCCTGCAACACCATGCGAAACCGGCACGCGGGTCGTCGAAGTAACGCACAATCCCGCTTTTTTTATTTCCCCATACGGAAACCATGACCTCACCAGCAGAATCCCCGAAAGCGCGCGCCAAGCTGGCCGCGAGCATCGAAGCACCCCATGCGCAAAGCCTGATCATTGCGCTGATCCTGGTCAATGCCGTGATCCTCGGCCTCGAAACCAGCCCGACCGTGATGGCGAACTGGGGCGGGCTGCTGATGCGGCTCGACCAGGCCATCCTCGCCGTGTTCGTGATCGAGCTGGTGATACGCCTGTTCGCCCACGGCTGGCGGTTTTTCCGCGATCCCTGGAGCGTGTTTGATTTCATCGTCATCGCCATCGCGCTGCTGCCGGCCGCCGGTCCCTTCGCGGTGCTGCGCGCCCTGCGGGTGCTGCGGGTGCTGCGCCTGCTGACCATGGTGCCCAACATGCGGCGTGTGGTCGGCGGACTGCTCGCGGCAATTCCGGGACTCGCCTCGGTATTCGGCATCCTGTCGATCATTTTCTATGTCGCTTCGGTGATCGCCACCAAACTCTTCGGTGCCCAGTTTCCGGAGTGGTTTGGCACCCTGGGCAGCAGTGCCTACACGCTGTTCCAGGTGATGACGCTGGAGAGCTGGTCTATGGGCATCGCGCGACCGGTGATCGAGGCGTTTCCGCATGCCTGGATATTCTTCGTGCTGTTCATCCTGATCTCGACCTTCACGATGCTCAACCTGTTCATCGCGGTGATCGTCAATGCCATCCAGGCCGAACACGAAATCGAAATCAAGGACAAATCCGCGGACGCCGCACCGGCGCCGGAGGCGGCGCTGCAGGAGGAAATCCGCATCATGCGGATCGAAATGCAGGAACTGCGCCGTGCGCTGGAGCAGCAGGCCGCCCGGTAATTGCCGCAATCCGCCGGATCCGGCCGATGGCCCGCAACAGACGCCTGCACAAGCTGCTGCCCACGCGCGAGAAACTCGAGGCCAGCCGCTGGCTGCGCTGGCTCGCGCCCTGGCTGGGACATCCGCGCCTGTGGCAATGGTCCCGCCGCGGTGTCGCGCTCGGTGTCGCGCTCGGCATTTTCTTCGGGCTGCTGATTCCGCTCGCGCAGATCCCGCTGACCGCGGTGGCCGCAATCATCCTGCGTGCCAACCTGCCTGCGGCGGCGGCGAGCACCCTGGTCACCAATCCCGTGACCTTCGGCCCCGTCTACTATGCCGCCTACCATCTCGGCAGCTGGATCACCGGCGACACGACGCTGCCGCCGCCCGGGGATTCGCTGCCTGCCGAGGATGGCAGCGAAGACAAGACGCTGCTCGAGCGCATCGCGGCACTGGGCAAGCCGCTGCTCACCGGGCTGGCCGTGATGGCTTTTTCGGTCGGTGTGCTGACCTATTTCGTCATCGACTGGTTGTGGCGCTGGCGGACCGCACAGCGCTGGCGGCGGCGCGGCGCCCGGCAGGCGCCGCACTCGCGGCAGGAACGGCCATAAAAAAAGCCGGCGCATGCGCCGGCTTTTTTGTTTTGGTGGAGTGGAGGAGGATCGAACTCCCGACCTTCGCATTGCGAACGCGACGCTCTCCCAGCTGAGCTACCACCCCGAAAAGAGGGGCGGATTTTACCCGCTTGCCGGGCGGGCGGCAAATCAGCCTGCCGCTGCGGGGCGGGCGGATATAATCGGCCGGACTCCGGAACAACGACGCCCGCCATGGACATCAAGCCGCCCTACGGTTACCAGGAAATCGTCCCGCTCAGCAAGACCCACCGGGTGCTGCTGCCCGGGGAACGGCGGCTGCCGGTACTGTTCCGCAATCTCACCGCACTGCCGCTGTCCTTTGCCGAACTGGCAGTCGCCGTGCGTGACTACCCGATCGCCTTCATCTCCGGCGACGGCGGCGCCACATTCGTCGCGATGGCGATCCTCGGCGTCGAGCCGCAGCAGAACCTCTTCGTCACCGCGGACGACACCTGGGACGCGCAGGCCTATCTTCCGGCCTATGTGCGCCGCTACCCGTTCTGCATGACCCGCGTCACCGTCGACGGGCAGGAACAAGCGGAGCGGGTCGCCTGCGTCGAAAAACGCGCGCTGAAAGCCAAGGGCGAGGCGCTGTACGACGACAAGGGTGAAGCCCTGCCGGTGTGGCAGCGCCTGAGCAAGCTGCTGTTCGAATTCGAGGCCGATCTCGCACGCACCGAGGAAATGTGCCGCATGCTGAAGGATCTTCAACTGCTGGAGCCCTTTTCGGCGCAGGCGGCACCAACCGGTGAATCGCCGATCACGCTGACCGGCATGCACCGCGTGTCGGAAACGAAGCTGCAGGCGCTGCCGGGAGAACGGCTGCAGCAACTGGCGCAGAACGGCATGCTGTCGCGCATCTACGCCCACCTGCTGTCACTGGACAACTTCCAGCGCCTGCTTGACCGCCGCGCGGCGCGGCGGGCCCGGGACGGCCAGGGCGGGAAGGTCGACCCGAAAAAGCTGAACTAGGCCCGACGGGGGCGGCTCAGGGCCCAGGCCAGCAGGCCGGCCCCTGCAAGCACCATCGGCGCCGACAGCCACTGGCCCATGGTCAGGCCCAGCGCCAGGAAGCCGAGGAAGCTGTCGGGTTCGCGGGTGTATTCAACGCCGAAGCGGAACACGCCGTAACCGATCAGGAACAGCGCCGAGGCCGCGCCGCGCGGCTGCGGCTTCAGCGTGAACCACCACAGGATCGCGAACAGCACGACGCCCTCCAGCGCGAACTCGTAGAGCTGGGAAGGATGGCGCGCCACGCTGTCGACATTCGGAAACACCATCGCCCAGGGCACTTCGGCCGGACGACCCCACAGCTCGGCGTTGATGAAGTTGCCCATGCGCCCGGCGGCCAGTCCCAGCGGCACCAGCGGCGCGATGAAATCGGTGATCTGCAGCCAGTCGCGGCGGCGGCTGCGAGCGAACAAAATCATCGCGATCACCACGCCGAGGAATCCGCCGTGGAAGGACATGCCGCCCTCCCACACGTAGAACACCTTCCAGGGCGCCGCGAGGTAGTCGCCGAACTTGTAGAACAGCACATAACCCAGCCGGCCGCCGAGGATGGTGCCGACAATGCCGTAGAACAGCACATCGTCAAGGTCATTGCGCACCCAGCCGCCGCCCGGATTGCGGTCGATGCGGTAACGGCCGAACAGCCAGATCAGCGCAAAGCCGAGCAGGTACATCAGGCCGTACCAGCGCAGGGCCACGGGGCCGAGTTGCAGGGCGATCGGGTCGAACTGGGGGTGGACGAACATGGGTGAAATGGGAGAAACGGAAGGATGCGATAAAATGTTGCGCTCATTATACGTGGCCCGCCCGCAGCCATCGCCGGATGGCCGCCAGCCCAAGGGAGAACAACCATGCCGCTCAACAAACGCAGCCAGCTGATCACCGCCGGCGTCGCCCGCTCACCCAATCGCGCGATGCTGCGCGCCGTCGGCTTCGGCGACGGTGATTTCGACAAACCGATCGTCGGCGTCGCCAACGGCCATTCGTCAATGAACCCCTGCAACGCCGGCATCCAGCCGCTGGTCGACCGCGCGATCGCCGAACTGAAATCCGCCGGCGCGATGCCGCAGGTCTTCGGCGTGCCGACCATCACCGACGGCATCGGCATGGGTACCGAGGCGATGAAGTACTCGCTGGTGTCGCGCGAAGTGATCGCCGACTGCATCGAGACCGCGGTCAACGGCCAGGCGATGGACGGCGTGCTGGTCTGCGGCGGTTGCGACAAGAACATGCCCGGCGGCATGATCGCGATGCTGCGCATGAACGTGCCCGGCATCTACGTCTACGCCGGCACCATCAAGCCCGGCAAATGGAAGGGCCAGGACCTGACCATCGTCAGCGCCTTCGAGGCGGTGGGCTCCTATGCCGCCGGCAAGATGAGCGACGAGGATTTCATCGGCATCGAGAAAAACGCCTGCCCCTCGGTCGGCGCCTGCGGCGGCATGTACACCGCCAACACGATGTCCTCCTCGTTTGAAGCGCTGGGCATGAGCGTGCTCGGTTCCTCGCAGATGGCCTCGCCCGACCCGGAGAAGGCCGACTCCGCCGCCGAATCGGCGCGGGTGCTGGTCAACGCGATCAAGCATGACATCAAGCCGCGCGACATCGTTACCCGCAAGTCGATCGAAAACGCGGTGGCGCTGATCATGGCCACCGGCGGCTCGACCAATGCGGTGCTGCACTACCTTGCCATCGCCCACGCGGCGCAGGTCAAGTGGACCATCGACGACTTCGAGCGCGTGCGCAAGAAGGTGCCGGTGCTCTGCGACCTGAAACCTTCCGGGCGCTATGTCGCGGTCGACTTCCACCGCGCCGGCGGCGTGCCGCAGGTGCTGAAAATGCTGCTGAAACAGGGCCTGATCCATGGCGACTGCCTGACCATCACCGGCAAGACGCTGGCGCAGGAACTGAAGAGCGTGCCCGACGCGCCGCGCGCCGACCAGGACGTGATCCGCCCCTGGAACAACCCGATGTACAGGCAGGGCCACCTCGCGATCCTCAAGGGCAACCTCGCACCCGAAGGTTGTGTCGCCAAGATCACGGGGCTCAAGTCGCCGAAGATCACCGGTCCCGCCCGCGTCTTCGATTCCGAGGTCGCCTGCATGAAGGCGATCATGGCGAAGAAGATCAAGGCCGGCGACGTCGTCGTCATTCGCTACGAAGGCCCGAAGGGCGGCCCCGGCATGCAGGAAATGCTGGCGCCGACCGGCGCGCTGATCGGCCAGGGCCTCGGCGAATCCGTGGGACTGATCACCGACGGTCGTTTCTCCGGCGGCACCTGGGGCATGGTCGTCGGCCATGTCGCGCCGGAGGCCTTCGAGGGCGGACCCATCGCGCTGGTCAAGGAAGGCGACTCGATCACCATCGACGCCATCAAGCGGCTGATCCAGTTGAACGTCCCGGCGAAGGAACTGGCGGCGCGCAAAAAGAAATGGAAACAGCCGAAGCCGCGCTACACCCGCGGCGCGCTGGCCAAGTTCGCGCGCCTGGTCTCAACCGCCAGCAAGGGCGCGGTCACCGACTGAGCGCCCTCAGGGCAGGCATGGTGAAGCAATGGCGGACACGCTGGCCTACGTTCATCACGCGATCCGCTGCGCCCCGCGCACCTCAGCCACCGTGGCCGACGACCTCGCCCGCCTGGATTGGGCCGGCCGGGGCGGCACGCTGTTCGGCCTCTGGCGTTCGCAGATCGGACGCCCCCGCGACGAGCTGAACGCGATCACTGTATGGCCCGCAGCGGCCGGCGCCGGCATCGCCGGATCAGTGATGCGCGGTACCGCAAACGTGGAAGAGGTGCACAGCCGGCCGATGCAGGCGACACTGCGCCCCGATTCGCCGCAGCCGCCGCGGCGCCAGGGCAACTATGCCTTCCGCTGGTTCGAACTGCCGGACGCGCACTGGACCGAATTCCTCGCGCTCTGCGCCGACGCCTGGCCGGGATTCGAGTCCGCCTACGACTCCCAGGTCATCGGCCTGTGGCGCTGTACGGACGACCCGGCCGGACGCGCCAGCGCGCTGATGATGACACGGCGGCCCGACCTCGCGATGTGGGAGCGCTCGAAGAAGCCTGCGGATGCAGCGGAGGACGAAGTGCGCCGCAAGCTGAGCCGGCGCTACGATCTCTGCGACGCCACCTGGGTCTGCACCAGCACGCTGCTGACCGCCGAAGATCAGGCCGACACCGTGCGCTGGGCCTGAGGCCATGGCGCATGGCTGCACCGCGCAATCAATGAGGTAAACTCCGGGGCACGACGGAGGTGGATCGCGCTGACGATCCGGCCCGTCCGAGTGGCGACCTCAAACAAGCCCGGAATCACACAACGGGATATTCCGTCGCCCGGGGGTAATGCTTTTTTTGTGCCAACTTCACAAGGAGCTGCCCTATGAACCGTTTTAACCGCGCCATCGCCCGCCTGCTTGTCGTCTGCACTTTTGCGCTCGGATTGCCGCTGCCGGCTTCGGCGGATATCGTCACCACAGACCAGATCTACGCCAGCTCGGAACGCGAGCGCGTCCGCAGTTTCATGGAACGGGAAGACGTGCGGTCGCAGCTGCAGTCTTTCGGCGTTGACGCCGATGCGGCAAAAGCGCGCGTCGATGCGCTGTCCGACCAGGAAGTGAAGGAACTCGCGGGACGCCTTGACGAACTGCCTGCTGGCGCCGGCATTGTCGGTGCGCTTTTTGCGGTGTTCATCATCCTGCTGGTCACCGACATTCTCGGCCTGACCAAGGTCTTCCCGTTTACACGGGCGGTGCGCTGACCCGTGTCCGGCAGCACCAGGGTACCTGCGGTCGCGGTTACCCTGCTCATGGTGGCCATGCTGGCCGGATGCGCGAGTCCCCAGGTCCGGACACTGCTCGAACATCCGCCGGCTGCGCTGCCGCCGCGGGCTGAACTGGCGGCGGTGCCGTTCTTTCCGCAGCAGGACTATCAGTGCGGCCCGGCTGCACTGGCCACGGCATTGACGCATGCGGGTGCGCCGGTATCACCCGAAGCCCTGGTGCCGCAGGTCTACCTGCCGGCACGCGAAGGCTCGCTGCAGGCGGAAATGCTCGCCACCACCCGGCGTCAGGGCCTGCTGGCGTATCCGCTGGCGCCCCGGCTGCAGGACCTGCTGTCGGAGGTTGCCGCCGGCAATCCGGTCATCGTGCTGCAGAATCTCTCGCTGGTCTTTGCCCCGCTCTGGCATTACGCCGTTGTGGTCGGTTACGACCGCGAACGCGGGGAAATCATCCTGCGTTCAGGCACCACACGCCGGCTGGTGATGACGCTGTCGACTTTCGAGCGCACCTGGGCACGCAGCGGGCACTGGGCCATGGTCGTGCTGCAGCCCGACCGGCTGGCGGCCACTGCGTCCGAAGCGGAACATGTCGCCGCTGCCGCCGCACTGGAGCGCAGTTCCCCCGCCGCCGCGCAGCGCGCATACGCCGGTGCACTTCAGCGCTGGCCGGCCAACCTCATTGCGCGTCTGGGTCTCGGCAATGTCGCCTACGCGCAGGGCAGGCTTGCCGAGGCGGAAGCGGCTTACCATGCCGCCACCCTTCAACATCCGCAGGCCGCCGATGCCTGGAACAATCTGGCGCAGGTCCGCTTCGAACTCGGCCGGAAAAGCGAAGCGCTGGCAGCCGCGCGCAAGGCGGTGGCGCTGGGCGGCCCGCGCGCTGCGCTCTACCGGAAAACCCTGGACAGCATCAGCCGCACAGACTGATGCCGGGCGGTCACGCCGCCTGCAGCGCCTGCTCCAGATCGGCGATGATGTCGTCGATGTGCTCGATGCCGATCGACAGCCGCACCATGTCCTCGCTGACGCCGGCACTCGCCAGCTCCCGAGGTGACAGCTGGCGGTGGGTGGTGCTCGCCGGATGGCAGGCCAGGGATTTGGCGTCGCCGATATTGACCAGCCGTGTCACCAGTTTCAGTGCGTCGATGAAACGCGCGCCGCCGGCGCTGCCGGACTTGATGCCGAAGCTGAGAATGCCTGAAGCACGGCCTTCCATGTATTTGTCGACCAGCGGTTTGTCCGGATGGTCGGGCAGGCCGGCATAACGCACCCAGCCCACTTTCGCGTGGCCCTGCAGGTAACGGGCCACGGCCTGCGCGTTGTCGCAAATGCGGTCCAT
>JAEYXO010000255.1 GCA_023431245.1 Pseudomonadota bacterium
CGAGTCCTACCCGACCTCGGTTTCGCGCGCCGCCGGACTCGCGATCACCAAGGCCCTGTCCAAGGAATTCGCCGCGGACAACATCCTCGTCAACACCATCTGCATCGGCAAGATCAAATCCGGACAGCATGAACGTCGCTTCACCAAGGACGGCATCAGTGCGGACGAGTATTACGGCAAGCTGGGCAAGGACATTCCGATGAAACGCGCGGGAGAGGCGCAGGAAGTCGCCAACGTCATCACCTTCCTCGCATCGGATGCGGCGAGTTACGTCACCGGCACCAGCATCAACCTGGATGGCGGCATTTCCGGGGTCCTGTAACACCGGAAAACGCGGCAGCATTGCGCCGGCGCCCGCAGGGGCCGGCGCACAATGCCGCGGCGGCGCTGCAGGATCATCGGTGAAATTCGGGAAGTGGTGCTGACGAGAGGAGTCGAACCTCCGACCTACTGATTACGAATCAGTTGCTCTACCAACTGAGCTACGTCAGCCCCGGGGAGGGCGCATTCTACAGCAAACACCCGGTCAGAGCGCGCGGATCCTGACGATGACATCGACGCCTTCGGTCACCATGCCGGGCGGCAGGGCGGGCATGCCGCTGATCTGAAGATCCTCGGCCGCGATGTCCGTCAACTCGCCCGAATCGACGTTGTAGAGATGATGGTGCGGTTCCGTGTTGGGATCGTAAAACACCCGCTTCGGATCCACGATCACTTCACGGATCAGCCCGCGGTCGCGGAACAGGTTCAGCGTGTTGTAGACGGTCGCCTTGGATGTTTCCGCAAAACGTTCGTTGGCCAGCGCCAGTATCTGGTCTGCCGCGAGGTGTTCGCAGCGGCCGAACAGCACATGGGCGATCTCCAGCCGCTGGTGCGTCGGCGCAATGCCGTGTTTCCGCAGCAGTTCGACCAGATCTTCCCGGCTATAAGACATTGCTTTCATTGGGAATTATTCTAAGGCAAAGATTGGACTTTGTCTAATTTCGGGCATCCGGGTGACCGCATGCCCCGCGCCAGGCGGGCCTCCGGTCCCGAAACAGTGCCCAATTTCACACCGGGAACCGTTTATGCCGGACGAATAACCATTCATCGGCAAGCGGTGGCGGCAGTGCAAACCTGCCCCTAACCTTCCATCGTCCAAAAAAGGAATTGCCATGAAAAAAGCCGCTCAAGGTTTCACCCTGGTCGAAATGCTGATCGTGCTGGCCATCATCGGCATCATCGCCGCGATTGCCGTGCCCCAGTACAGCGATTACGTCACCCGCAGCAAGCTGACCGAGGCCTTCGCCACGCTGTCCGACCACCGGGTCAAGATGGAGCAGTATTTCCAGGACAACCGCAGTTATGTCGGCGCCTGCGCAGCCGGCACCATTGCCCCGCTGCCCACCGGCCGTTATTTCACCTACGCCTGCTCCAACCTGACGGCGACGACCTTCACCGTCACGGCCACCGGTGTCGCCGCGCAGGGCACCAACGGCTTCGTCTATACGATCAACCAGGCCAACAGCCGCACCACCACCACGGTCGCCACCGGCTGGAACGGCGCCGGATCAAGCTGCTGGGTCACCAACAAGGCCGGTGGATGCTGAACCTCCGCGCACAATCCGGTTACAGCCTCGTCGAACTCATCGTCGGGCTGGCGATACTCGCGATGCTGATCTCGCTCGGCATCCCGGAGTATTCGAAATTCATCGCCAATGCCCGGATACGCGCCACCTCGGAAGGCATCGCCACCGGCCTCAACCTGGCCCGCGCCGAGGCGGTCAAGCGCAACGCCCGGGTCGAAATGGTCCTCACCGACGATCTTCCGGTGGAAGCGCAGGTCAACATCGTCACCCCCGCCACCGGCGGCGCCAACTGGATCGTCCGGGAATGGGTGCCGAACACCAATTCCTTCAATTTCATCGAAGGCAAACTCGGCGCAGAGGGATCGGGACGCGAAGAAGCCAGCGTCACGGTCGCCTCCTCCAGCGTCGACGCCACCTATGACGGCCGGGTCGCCTTTACCGGGTTCGGATCCATGGCCATCGGCCAGCCGGTGTCCTTCCAGTTCACCTACCCGGCAGCGGGCCTCTGTGCTCCCGCCGGCCCGATGCGTTGCCTCAACATCAATGTGTCACCCGGCGGCCAGATTCGTGTATGTGATCCGGCGGTCAACCCTGTCACCAATCCGGGTGACACCCGCGCCTGCTAGAAGCGACAGCCATGAAACCATCACTTACCAGCACTCCCGGCCGGCAAAAAGGCGTCATGCTGCTCGAAGCCCTGATCGGCATCCTGATATTTTCCGTCGGCATCCTGGCGATGGTCGGCATGCAGGCTGCCGCGTTTTCAGCCAGCGCCGACGCCAAGAACCGGGCCGATGCCGCCGCGTTTGCCAGCGACATCATTTCCCGGATCTGGATGAGCGTCGACCGCAGCTCGGATGCCAATCTCGTCACCTCGCTGAACAACTTCCAGCTGAATACCGGAGGCAGCGACTGCGCCTTCACCGGCGGCCAGGCCGACAACACCAATACGGCGGTGACGCAATGGGTCAGCGCCGTCACCGATTCCGCCACCGGCCTGCTCGGAGCCACCGCCGGCATGCAGCAGATCGCGGTTTCCACGGCCGACCTCAACCGCGTCACGGTCACCGTCTGCTGGCA
>JAEYXO010000261.1 GCA_023431245.1 Pseudomonadota bacterium
CTCGATCGCCGCCGCCGGCGTCGTCGCGCTGGAAACCATGATCGACCGGCTGAAGGATGATCATGCGATGGCGAAAAAACTGGCGGCGGGATTCCACGAGATCGACGCGTCGCTCACTGATCCGGACAGCGTCGAGACCAACATCGTGCGGGTGAATGTCGGCCACACCGGCCGCAGCGCCGCGCAGTGGGCCGAGGATTTCAGGGCGCACGGCATCGCGGTGAGCCCGGCCGATCCGCGCTCACTGCGCTTCGTGACCCACCGCCACATCGGCGATGCCGAAGTGGATGCGGCGATTGCCGCCTGCGCCGGAATCCGGCGGAAAAGTCTTTAGCCCTTCACCGCCGCCGCGGCGCCCGCAAGCCTAGTTGGCGGCTTCCGCGACCACGTCCGCCAGCAGTTTTCCGATCGCCTGCAGTGAGCGCCGCGAGGCTTCACTGCCTGCGGCATCGGGCACGCGGTAACCCAGGTAGACCACGCCCGGCGACTTCGGCAGCGTGTACACCGCAATCGCGTAAGGACAGTACGCGATGTTGTGCGGATCGGCCTCCATCGTGTCGCGCGACAGGCGCGCGCTGCAGAACTCGATGACCTCGGCATTGCCGTAGATGCGGCGCTCGCGTCCGAGGTCGCGGCCGGTGCGCTCCAGCATGTCGCCGATCTTTGCGTTGTAGTTGATGACCAGCCCGCGGTTTTCCAGCGCCATCACCACCCGCTCACGCACATCGTTGAATGTGCCCTTGACCGTGCGCAGTTGCACGGCCGGCGCTGCCGCATGCGCAACAGCCGCTGCAAGCAGCAGCACGACAGCAAAACATCGATGGAAACTCCGCATCGTTGCCCCTCCGGATTCAGCTATTCCCGCGCCCAGTGTAAGGCTTTTGCGGCCAACCTGCGACAGGCTCCGGAGCGTTGCCGAGAATTTTTTTTGATACTATAACTTATTGATTTTAAAAGATATTTTTAGATTCGCCCGGGCGCAAGGGCGCCGCCGCGCCTTGCCCCGGCGGGGCGGATTGGGTATCTTTAGCGCCCTGCTGTCTGCGCTTGCGAACCACCTTCCGCGACGGGCACCGGACTACTCCCGAGACCGGTTCCGCCGCAAGGTGCCAGTATCAGGGCTTGCTTCCCATCGGGAAGGGCCACGCGCCTGGGATCGCAATCGGACGGGGCGCCATCGGCGCCGGCTCCGGAGTCATCCGGGTCGCCGGTTTCGAGGCCGCCACGGGTTTACGGACTGCAGGCTTTTTCTTGACTGCTTTTTTCTTCGCCGGCTTTCGAGCCGGCTTTTTTTTGCCTGCCGCGGCGCTTTTCCCCTTCTTCGCAGGCGCGGCCTTGCGGCTGGCACCCTTCTTCGCCGCAGCCTTGCGCAGGACCTTCTTCTTCAGCACTTTTTTCTTCGCCGCTTTTTTTGCCGTTTTTTTCTTTGCCGCCTTCTTCTTCGCTTTCGCCATAGGAACCTCCGTCATGTCTGCCCACTACGCGCGGCTCCGTGCGGAGTTTCGCGCCTGTCGCCGCGCCCCCAGCGGCGCGCCCCCCTCCACCCAAAAAACCGCTAGTGCAACGCCGCCCCCGCCTTGTTCGCCAGATCGCGGTAAAGAAGATCGGGATCGACGCGGATGCCGCCGCTCCAGGTCAGCACGTTCGACACCGGATCAAAGGCCACGCGGCGGAACAGTGCCGCATCGGAGAGCACTTCCAGCGCCGTCCCCCCGACCAGGTCGCCGAGATAGACATGCCCCTCGAGGCCGTCATCGAAACGCAGCCACAGCGTGCAGTTGTCCTCTGCGCGCAGCTCGGTGACCGTGTGCAGGTTGAGCCTGCGGCTGCGGTAACGCCGGAACTTCAGACTGAGTGCCAAGGATTCACCTCTTCATCGGGTTGAACAATGGGGCCGCGAAAGAAACCGGCGGCGCCGCCCTGCGGGATGATCCGCAGGACAGGGCGCCGCCGGCCGGGTTGCCGCATCAGCACGGGATTCCGTTTCGCGGAATCAGTTGGCTACTCTGCATGGTCGGTGTCTGCCTCCGCAGGTCTGCATGCCGCCTCCGCTCAATCCCAGGACAGCGCACCGCCGGTCTGGTACTCGATGACGCGGGTTTCGAAGAAGTTGCGCTCCTTCTTCAGGTCGATCATTTCCGCCATCCACGGGAAGGGATTGGTTGCGCCCTCGAACAGCGGGTCAAGGCCGATCTGCTGGGCACGGCGGTTGGCGATGAAGCGCAGATATTCCTTGAACATCGCGGCGTTGAGGCCGAGCACGCCGCGCGGCATGGTGTCCTCGGCATACTTGTATTCAAGCTCGACGCCCTTGTGGAACAGCTCCTTCAGCTCCTCGCGGAAGCTGCCGGTCCACAGGTGCGGGTTCTCCATCTTGATGGTGTTGACCAGGTCAATGCCGAAATTGCAGTGCATCGACTCGTCGCGCAGGATGTACTGGTACTGCTCGGCGGCGCCGGTCATCTTGTTCTGGCGGCCCAGCGCGAGGATCTGCGCGAAACCGACGTAGAAGAACAGGCCTTCCATCAGGCAGGCAAAGACGATCAGGCTTTTCAGCAGCTTCTGGTCGTTCTCGGGCGTGCCGGTCTTGAACGAGGGATTGGTCAGCACGTCGATGAACGGGATCAGGAACTCGTCCTTGGCGCGGATCGACGGCACCTCGTGGTAGGCGTTGAAGATCTCGCCTTCGTTGAGACCGAGGCTCTCGACGATGTACTGGTAGGCGTGGGTGTGGATCGCCTCCTCGAAGGCCTGGCGCAACAGGTACTGGCGGCACTCCGGCGCCGTGATATGGCGGTAGGTGCCGAGCACGATGTTGTTCGCCGCCAGCGAGTCGGCGGTCACGAAGAATCCGAGGTTGCGCTTGACAATGCGGCGCTCGTCCTCGGTCAGGCCGTTGGGGTTTTTCCACAGCTCGATGTCGCGGCTCATCTGGATTTCCTGCGGCATCCAGTGGTTCGCGCAGGCCGACAGGTATTTGTCCCAGGCCCATTTGTACTTGAACGGCACCAGCTGGTTGACGTCAGTCTGGCCGTTGATGATCCGCTTGTCGGCAACATTGACCCGGCGCAGTTCCGCGCCATCCGCGGGGGCCTGCGCCGGCGGCAGGCCGGCGTCCGCAGGCTGCCGCAGGATGCCGGCAGTGCCGGCCGGGGTTTCTTCAAATTGCAGCATCTTCAGTCTCCTTTATTGGCGTTGTCGGTGGACACCTTCCAGGGCTGCGGCGGTTCTTGGTTATTGTTGGGGGTGAACCCGCCGCGCTGCCCGCAAAGCAACCTACAACTTCGTGTTTCCGTTTTCGTCCCTGATTCGTGCCCCGCCTGACCTGTTCCCCGCCCGCCTACTGGCAGGCCTCGCACTCCGGATCGAG
>JAEYXO010000299.1 GCA_023431245.1 Pseudomonadota bacterium
ACCAGCAGGCATTTGGTGGCCTCGAGCAGGCTGGTTTCGGGCTTGACGACGCGGTCGATGACCGGTTTGCCGTACTTGCTTTCGCCGATCTGGAAATAGGTCGTCTCGGCGGTGGATTCGATGAAATTGCCCTCGCTGTAGACATGGAACAGCCGCTGGCGGCCGCCGGCGATCTGGCCGCCGACGATGAAGGAGGCGCTTGCATCAACATTGGCCTGCTGCAGGTAGGGGCCGTCGCGCAGCCGGACTTCGCGCAGCGCCTGTCCCACCATCTCCGCGACTTCGTACATCGAGCGCGCGTCGAACAGGGTTCGCCGTGTTCCGGGCTGGCGCTGGTCCTCCTCGAGCAGGTTGATGGCGCTCTGGGTGATTGACAGGTTGCCCGAGCTGAGGATGACGATCACGCGGTCGCCGTCCCTGCTGAACACGCGCATCTTGCGGTAGCTGGAGACGTGGTCGACACCGGCATTGGTGCGCGAGTCGGACGCGAACACCATGCCGGCCTTGAGGGTGACCGCAACGCAGTAAGTCATCTGGATCTGAAACGGGAAATTGGATGGGGCGAAGCATAGGGTAAGCCGCAATGGCTGACAAGCAAGCCGCGCGGCTGCAAAGGTTCCGGGTCATGGGGTTTGCCGCGCCGCTGGGGCATCGTAGACGGGCGCGAGGAAGTGGCGGTTCAGTTCGTCGTTGAGCAGGTGCAGTTTTTCCAGGAATTCCATCAGGTATTCGTGGAGGCCGGCTTCCATGATCTGTTCGACGCGGCCGTAATGCAGCTGGGCGTGGAGTTCGCCGGCGAGGCGTTCGGGCTCCATCGAATCGCGCTTGCAGAGGTCGCGCAGGATTTCGTAGATCTCGTTCATGCAGGCATGCAGCGAGCGCGGGAGATCGTCACGCAGGATCAGCAGCTCGGCGACGCGTTTCGGCGTGATGACGTCCCTGTAGATGCGGCGGTAGGAGCTCAGCGCGCTGACTGAACGCAGCAGGGCGCTCCACTGGTAGTAATCGACCGCGCCGCCGACATCCGCGGCACTCGGCAGCAGCGTGTGGTACTTGACGTCGAGCAGGCGTACCGTGTTGTCGGCGCGTTCGGTGAACGTGCCGAGACGGATGAACTGGTAAGCCTCGTCGCGCAGCATGGTGCCGAAGGTCACGCCGCGGAACTGGTGCGACTGGGTCTTGATCCACTCGAAGAGCTCGTTGATGCCGCCCTGGGCCAGCGCGGCTTCGCTGCGGCTGCGCAGTTCGAGCCAGGTGGCGTTCAGGTCCTCATACATCTCCGAGGTCATCACACCGCGCATGCTGCGACCGTTCTCGCGCGCGGCGTGCATCAGCGAGCAGATGCTCGAGGGGTTGCCGCTGTCGGTGACCATGAAGCGCAGCACCTTCTCCGAGGTCAGCGGCCCGGGATTCCTGGCGTAATAACTGCTGGCAAGGCCGTTGATCACCAGCGGCAATGCCCAGGGCTCCGCCCAGGACTGCGCTGCGTCGGTCACGCGGTAGGGCAGCAGCGACATCTGGTAGGTGACGTCGAGCAGGCGTGCGGTGTTTTCCGCGCGTTCGATCTGCCGCGACATCCAGTAGAGGTTGTTGGCGTGCCGGCTCAGCATGGCAGGTCCTCCAGAACCCAGGTGTCCTTGGTGCCGCCGCCCTGCGAGGAGTTGACGACCAGGGAGCCCTCGCGCAGCGCGACGCGGGTCAATGCGCCCGGCACCAGTGTGACTTCCTTTCCGGACAACACGTAGGGGCGCAGGTCGACGTGCCGCGGCACGATGCCGGAATCGCGGAAGGTCGGGCAGGTGGACAGGGCCAGAGTGGGTTGGGCGATGTAATTGGCGGGATTGAGTTCGATGCGCTTGCGGAATTCGGCGATCTGCTCTTTGGTCGAAGTCGGTCCGACCAGCATGCCGTAGCCGCCGGAACCCTGGACTTCCTTGACCACCAGTTCCGGCAGGTGCGCAAGGGTGTACGCGAGGTCCTCGGCGTTCCCCAGCCGGTAGGTCGGCACGTTGGAGATGATCGGTTTTTCGCCGAGGTAGAACTCGATCATCTGCGGCACGTAGAGATAGGTCGATTTGTCATCGGCGACACCGGTGCCGATGGCGTTGGCGAGCGTGACGTTGCCGGCACGGTAGGCGTCGAATATGCCGGGCACACCGAGCACCGAGTCCGGACGGAATGCCTTCGGATCCAGGTAGTCGTCATCGATGCGGCGGTAGATCACGTCGACCCGCTGGGGGCCGGCGGTGGTGCGCATGTAAACGCAGTTGTTGGAGACAAAGAGGTCCTGGCCCTCGACCAGTTCGATGCCCATCTGCTGGGCGAGGAAGGCGTGTTCGAAATAGGCGCTGTTGTAGGCGCCGGGTGTCATCACGACAACCGTGGGCTGGCTGACATGTTCGGGCGCCACGGTGCGCAGGTTTTCCAGCAGCACGTCGGTGTAATGGTCGATCGGGGCGACCGGGATGCGTCCGAAGAGTTCGGGAAACAGCCGCATCATCATCTTGCGGTTTTCCAGCATGTAGGAGACGCCGGAGGGGGTGCGCAGATTGTCTTCCAGCACATAGAACTCGCCGGCGTCCGTCTTGACGATGTCGACGCCGGCGATGTGCACGTAAACGTCGCCGGGAACCTGGATGCCCCGCATTTCAGGACGGAAGGCCGAGTTGCCGGTGACCTGGGCGGCGGGAATGATGCCGGCCTTGAGGATCTCCTGGCCGTGGTAGATGTCTTTCAGGAAGGCATTGAGTGCGCGCACCCTCTGGCAGGCGCCATCGTTGATGATTTTCCAGGCATTGGGACGGATGATGCGGGGAATGATGTCGAAGGGGATCGAGCGTTCGGTGCCTGATTCGTCGCCGTACACCGCGAAGGTGATGCCGAGGCGGGTGTACAGCGCGTCCGCCTCACGTTGTTTCTGCGGCAGAAAATCGGAGGGTTTGCCGTCCAGCCAGTCGGCGTAAGCGCGATAATGCGAGCGGACGACGCCGTCCGGGGCGCGCATTTCGTCGTAGGGTGGCTTGCCGCTCATGGTGGGTTTCCTGTTGGCCACTGTGGACTGTTTGTAACACAGCTTAAGCAACCGGTATGCCATTCGGCAAAAGCGGCCAGTCCGCAGATGTCCCGTGGGCACTCATGGGGCAACATGACCGGCGGTGGTGCGGCCGCCCCATTTTGGGGCAAACTCACCGGATTTTTGCAGGATGATCAAGGGTTCAGGCGGGTTACATGGTCAGGAAACATCAATTGCAGCTGGTTAATGTTGAGAATCCGCAGTCCGGGGACTGGGCGGAACGGTTGGCTGCGCGTTTTGACGGACCGGCAGGCCTGATGCTGAAGGCGGCGGTGGACGAGATTTCCTCAACGGGCAGCACTGCGCTACCGAGCGGCGAAACGGCACTTGAGCGTGCGCAGGCGGTCGCGGAGATCGTGCTGCAGCTCGACCTGGATCATGAGTCGGTGGCGGCTGCCTTGCTGGTGCCTGTGCTGCGGGCACGGCCAGAACTCCTCCCGGGCATCCGTGAGCGTTTTGGTGCCACGGTGGCGGAACTGGCCGAGGGCGTACTGCGCATGGGTGAAATCGGCGCGTTGTCGAACCGGGCCGCGCCGCCCCGTGCCGAAGCGCAGGCCGCACAGCTGGAGACGCTGCGCAAGATGCTGCTGGCGATGGTCCAGGACGTGCGCGTGGTGCTGATCAAGCTGGCCGATCATCTGCAGGAGCTGCGGGCGGTGATCCGGCTCGGGGATTCGCGGCAGATGACGGAAATCGCCGACCTTACGCAGGACATTTTTGCGCCCCTGGCCAACCGGCTCGGGGTCTGGCAGATCAAATGGGAACTGGAGGATCTGGCACTGCGGGTGCACGATCCCGACAGTTACAAGCGTATTGCGCGGCTGCTGGATGAAAAGCGGCTGGATCGCGAGCGTTATATCGAGAATGTGGTGGCCCAGCTGAAGGGGGAAATCACGCGGGCCGGGATTGCCGCGGAGGTCAGCGGCCGGCCCAAGCATATCGCCAGCATTCATCGCAAGATGCAGCGCAAGGCGATTGATTTTGAAGGGCTTTATGACGTGCGGGCGGTAAGGGTGCTGGTGCGCGACGTGAAGGACTGTTATGCCGTGCTGGGTATCGTTCACAGCCTGTGGTCGCCGTTGCCGAAGGAATTCGACGATTACATCGCCAAGCCCAAGGCCAACAACTACCGCTCCCTGCATACCGCGGTGATCGGACCCGAAGGCAAATCGCTGGAAGTGCAGATCCGTACCCACGAGATGCACCAGCACTCCGAACTGGGCGTCGCGGCGCACTGGCAGTACAAGGAGGGCGGCCGCCAGGACCGTGGCTACCAGGAAAAAATCGCCTGGCTGAGGCAGGTTCTGGAGTGGAAGGACGAGGTGCGTGATACCGGTGAATTTGCCGAACAGTTTCGCACCGGACTTTTCGAGGACTCCGTCTATGTGTTCACCCCGCAAGGGCGGGTGGTGGATCTGCCGAAGGGGTCGACTCCCGTTGATTTTGCCTATCACGTGCATACCGAGCTCGGGCACCGCTGCCGCGGTGCCAAGGTCGATGGTGTGATGGTCTCGCTGAATACCGTGCTGACCAACGGGCAGCAGGTCGAAATTCTGGCGGCGAAACAGGGCGGTCCCAGCCGCGACTGGCTCAATCCGCAGCTCGGTTTCCTGAAAAGCGCGGGGGCCCGCGCCAGGGTGCGCCAGTGGTTCAACCGTCTGAACCTGGAAGCCGATATTGCCCAGGGGCGGGCGCAGCTTGAGAAGGAATTGCAGCGCCGCGGCCTGAGCCGGCTGAACCTGGACCAGCTGGCCGCTGACATGGGGTTTGACAGGCTTAACGACCTGCTTTCCGGTCTGGGGCGCGGGGAAGTGGGGCCCAAGGCGCTGCAGGTGGCGTTGCAACCGGATGAGGCGCCTGCCGGGGCACCTGCCGCAGCCGAGGCTATGGTCACCCGCAAGCCCGGCGCCGGGGGCGGGGTGCTGGTGGTCGGCGTTGACAAGCTGCTGACCACGCCGGCGAAGTGCTGCCGTCCGGCGCCGCCAGAGCCCATAGTCGGGTTTGTCACCCGCGGACGCGGGGTCAGTGTGCACAGGGCCGATTGCGCAAACCTTGCGCGGCTTGATCCGCGGCGTCGTATCGAGGCCGAATGGGGCGCACCGGGCAGCACGACATTTCCGGTCGATATCGTGGTTGATGCCGTGGATCGCACGGGCCTGTTGCGGGACATTTCCGAGGTCCTGTCGCGCGAACGCATCAATGTCACGGCGACGCGG
>JAEYXO010000332.1 GCA_023431245.1 Pseudomonadota bacterium
AACCAGGCGCGGAATATGCCGGTGGTGAAGGTCTGCACGCCGAAATAGGCCACCGTGCCGTAATCGGCCAGCGCCTCCATCAGCGCCAGCGCCGTGCCGGCGACGATGCCCGGCCTGGCCAGCGGCAGTGCAACACGGCGGAAGGTGCCCCAGGGACCGTAGCCGGAGACCCGCGCCACCTCGATCATGCTGTCGGACTGCTCGAGGAAGGCGGCGCGGGCGAGCAGGTAGACATAGGGATAGAGCACCAGCGCCAGCATGACGACCGCGCCGCCCAGCGAGCGCACGTCCGGAAACCAGTAGTCCTGCACGCCCCAGCCGGTCAGTTCACGCAGCGCCGTCTGCACCGGGCCGGCAAACTGCAGCAGGTCGGTATAGGCATAGGCCATCACATAGGCCGGCATCGCCATCGGCAGCAGCAGCGCCCATTCGAAGATGCGGCGGCCGGGGAAACCGCACATCGTGGTGATCCAGGCCGTCACCACGCCGCCGACGATGACGCCGAAAGCGACGCCCAGCATCAGCAGCAGCGAATTCACGACATAGTCGGCGAGCACCGTGTCGACCAGGTGGCGCCAGGTGTCGGTCGATGGCGCCAGCAGGTTGAGCAGCACGACGACCACCGGCAGCGCCAGCAGCGCGGCGAGCGCGACGGCGATGACGGTCAGCAGCCGCGGCAGGCGGGCACGGGCTGCGAATCCGCCGTCAAGAGCTTGCATGTTGCTGATCGTGGTCACGGGGCGGAGGGTGCCGGGACGGCCGACACCCGCATGAATGGGACGGTGAGTGGAACGTAAGTAATGGAAATTACTGGAGAAATCATTTTAACAAGAATCATTATCAGCGGCAAAAACGCTATAATTTCCGCATGCCCGCGCGCCTCGATTTCACCGACGTCAGCCATGCCTATGAGCGCACCCCCGTACTGCAGGGCGTCAGCTTCCATGTCGAACAGGGCATGATTGCCTGCCTGCTCGGCGCCAGCGGCTGCGGCAAGACCACGGTACTGCGCTGCATTGCCGGCTTCGAGCCAGTGCTTGCCGGCACCGTGGCGCTGGACCAGGTGGTGATGAGCGCCCAGGGCTTCACGGTGGCGCCGGAAAAACGCCGCATCGGCGTGGTGTTCCAGGACTACGCGCTGTTTCCGCACCTGACGGTGGCCGGCAACATCGCCTTCGGCCTGCGCGAAGCGCCGGCGGCGGAACGCGATACCCGCGTCGCCGAACTGCTAGACATGATCGGCCTCGCCGCGCTCGGCAAAAAATATCCGCAGGAACTCTCGGGCGGCCAGCAGCAGCGCGTGGCGCTGGCGCGGGCGCTGGCGCCGCGGCCGCAGCTGCTGCTGCTCGACGAACCCTTCTCCAATCTCGACGTCGAGATGCGCGAGCGCCTGAGCCTGGAAGTGCGCGACATCCTGAAACGCGAGCGGACCACCGCGGTACTGGTCACCCACGACCAGAACGAGGCCTTCAACATCGCCGACATGGTCGGCATCATGAAGGACGGCCGCATCGAACAGTGGGACACGCCTTACCGCCTCTACCACGAACCGCAGACGCGTTATGCCGCCGAATTCCTCGGCCAGGGCCATTTCCTGCCGGGCATGATGCTCGGTGACGGCCGCGTGCGGCTGGAACTGGGCGAATTCCGGCCGGACACCACTCTGCCCTGGCCCGCTGGCGCGGCGGTTGACGTGCTGCTGCGACCCGACGACGTGCTGCATGACGATGCCAGCCCGCTGCAGGCCACGGTGCTGCATCGCGCCTTCCGCGGCGCCGCGTTTCTCTACACGCTGCGGCTGCCGGGCGGCGGCGAAGTGTATTCGCTGGTGCCCAGCCACCACAACCACGCCATCGGCGAAAAAATCGGCATCCGCCTCGAACTCGATCACCTGGTCGCCTTCCCCCGCGACCCGGCGGTTTCCGCCGCCTAGGGCTTCGCCCTGCCCCGCAGCTGGCGCAGCGTCGCCGCCAGTTCCTGCACCGCCATCGCGTAATTGATGCTGCGGTTGTAGCGGGTGATCACGTAAAAATTGTTGAACGCGAGGAAGTGGCGCGGGCCGGTATCGGCCTCGACCACGATCAGTGCCGCCAGCGCCTCGTCGGGCGCCGGATCCAGCGGCACCACGCCGCGCCTGCGGAATTCGGCGACCGGGAGATGCGGCGCGATGCCCGCGGCCAGCAGGGGATCCAGTTCACTGCCCGAGGCATCCGCCGGGATCACCACCGCCTCGCCGATGCGCCAGCCGAACTCGCGGTAATAGTTGGCGACACTGCCGATGGCATCAGCCACGCCGCGCAGATCGCGCCTGCCGTCGCCGTCAAAATCCACGGCATATTTCCGGTAGCTGCTGGGCAGGAACTGCGGCACGCCGATCGCGCCGGCAAAGGAACCGCGCACGCTGTTGGGCGGCCAGCCGTTTTCACGCGCGAGCAGCAGGAACTGCTCCAGCTCGCCACGGAAAAACGCGGCACGGCGCGGATAACCGAAGGCCAGCGTGACCAGCGCATCGAGCACATTGACGCGCCCGGTGTTGCGTCCGAACAGGGTTTCGATGCCGATGGTGGCGACAATGATCTCGGGCGGCACGCGGTATTCCGCCGCGGCACGCTCCAGCAATGCAGCATGCTCCTCCCAGAACCGCAGGCCGCCCTCGAAACGCGCGTCGTTGACATGGCGCGGCCGGAATTCACGCCAGGGCAGCGCCGTGGACGGCGCATCCATGGCGCGGATGATCGAGGACAGGAACTTCGTTTCCCGCAGCGTGCGCTCAAGGGCTCCGCGGGCAAAACCATGGCGATCAGCCATCTCCTGCGCGAAGGCCTGCACATCGGGATTCGTTTCGGCGGCATGGGCTGCCGGAGAAACCGCCAGCATCAACACGATGCCGGCGATGCGGATCAGGTGGACAAGGCTGCGCATGGCTGAGGCTTGCGCGCGCAAAGGCGCAGGGATCCCGGTTGCAAAAAACCGAGCTTACCAATTCGGAGTGAAGTGACGCCACCGCCGCGGATGCGACCGCGGCAAACCGCAATCAGGACGAGGCGGATTGTGCGGACTTGTCGGCGGATTTTTCCTGCGGCGCATGCAGCGGCGGCAGCCCGGGATAGGGATCGACTACAGTGCCCTTGCCCACCGTGTGCATCGCCAGCAGGGTGCGGCCTATCGCCAGCCACTGGTCGCGGGCCGCAGGCGGCATCGATTCGTAGATCTTGATCAGGCCGACCACGTCACCTTCGCCCAGATCGATCTGCGCCGGCGCGGTATCCCCCACTGCGAGCCAGCGCGCGCGCACCTGCAGCACGTCGGCGACCTTGTACAGATTTTCGTGGGTCATGTTCTTGGTGTCGCCGTTGATCCAGCGATGCACCGTCTGGCGCGGCAGGCCGATGCGGCGACCGAGTTCGGCCACGGATTTCATGCCGCAGGCCGTCATCGCCGTGCGGATGCGGCTGGCGATTGAATTGTTCGGATCGACCGGTTCCGCCTTGATGCGCCCTCTGCCCATGTGCTTCCTCCAGTCCGGCTACAGTCACTGCACGGTGACACCTTAATGCGCATGACTTACGACAGGCTTACATCCGCGCAAATTGGCTTCTTTCCGTCATCGCAAAAAATATCAATATAATCAAATACTTATAATGATATCGCAGGATCACCCGCAGTGCGGGTATCGTTCGTTATACTCGGGACCCGCCCGCCGCAACGCGGATCCGGGCACAAGCACCGGAAAAACCATACAACCCGAACGGAACACCCGCATGCCCCGCATCATCGACGTCCGCGAAGTCACCAAACCGATCGCCTCCCCGATCCGCAACGCCTACATCGATTTCAGCAAGATGACCACCAGCCTCGTCGCCGTCGTCACCGATGTGAAGATCGACGGCCGCACCGTGGTCGGCTACGGCTTCAACTCCAACGGCCGCTACGGCCAGGGCGGCCTGATCCGTGAGCGCTTCGCGCCGCGGCTGCTCGAGGCCGATCCGAAATCCCTGATGAACGAAGCCGGCGACAACATCGATCCGCACCGCGCCTGGAACGCGATGATGCAGAACGAGAAGCCCGGCGGCCACGGCGAGCGCTCGGTGGCGGTGGGTACGCTCGACATGGCGATCTGGGACGCGGTCGCCAAGATCGCGCGCAAGCCGCTGTTCCGCCTGCTCGCCGAAAGACACGGCGTCACCGCCAATCCGAAAGTCTTCGTCTATGCCGCCGGCGGCTACTACTATCCCGGCAAGGACCTGCAGGCGCTGCGCGGCGAGATGCGCAGCTACCTCGACCGTGGCTATCGCGTCGTCAAGATGAAAATCGGCGGCGCCGACCTCGCCGAGGCCCGTCGCCGCATAGAAGCCGTGCTCGCCGAAATCGGCCGCGATGCGCAACTGGCCGTGGATGCCAACGGCCGCTTCGACCTCGAAACCGCGATCGCCTACGCCAAAATGCTGCGTGACTACCCGCTTTTCTGGTACGAGGAAGCCGGCGACCCGCTGGACTTCGCGCTGCAGGCGGCACTGGCAGAGTTTTACCCCGGCCCGATGGCCACCGGCGAAAACCTGTTCAGCCACCAGGACGCGCGCAACCTGATCCGATACGGCGGCATGCGCCCGGACCGCGACTGGCTGCAGTTCGACTGCGCGCTGTCCTACGGCCTCTGCGAATACGAACGCACGCTGGACGTGCTCAAGGTCGCCGGCTGGTCGCCGGCACGCTGCATACCCCACGGCGGTCACCAGATGTCGCTCATCATCGCCGCCGGCCTGGGCCTCGGCGGCAACGAAAGCTATCCAGACCTGTTCCAGCCCTACGGCGGATTCCCGGACGGTGTGCGCGTGGAAAACAGCATCATCACCATGCCCGAACTGCCGGGCATCGGCTTCGAAGGCAAGTCGGACCTGATCAAGGTCATGCGCGAACTGGCGCAGTAAGCCCGCCCGCCGGACAGGGCACTCAGCCGTGCCCGGCCCCGCCGTCGTCGCGATCGCAGCGCTCCGCGGCGGCAAGCGCCTTGGCCGTCAGTTCGGTGGCAAGCTGCTGCCCGACGGCGTACGGTGCATGGAG
>JAEYXO010000005.1 GCA_023431245.1 Pseudomonadota bacterium
CTGTCCAATTCCGGCGAGAGCGCCGAACTGCTGACGCTGATCCCGGTGCTGAAACGCCAGGGCGCCAGGCTGCTGGCACTGACCGGCAACGCCGGGTCAACCCTCGGCCGCGAAGCCGACATCCACCTCTACGCCGGCGCCGCGCAGGAAGCCTGCCCGCTGAATCTTGCGCCCACCGCCAGCACGACGGCGGCGCTGGCGCTGGGCGATGCCATCGCGGTGGCGCTGATGCGCGCGCGAGGCTTCACCCAGGACGAGTTTGCACGCTCCCATCCCGGCGGGTCACTCGGCCGCCGGCTGCTGACGCTGGTCCGCGACGTGATGCGTTCCGGCACGGATGTTCCCAGGGTCACCACCACGGCCTCGCTGACCGACGCGCTGCTCGAAATGTCGCGCGGCCGCATGGGCATGACCGCCGTCGTGGACGAGTCGCTGGCCGTCCGCGGCATATTCACCGACGGCGACCTGCGGCGTGCCATCGAAAAGGGCCAGGACCTGCGCGGCACGGCGATTCGCGACGTCATGTCGGCAAACCCGCGCACCATCGGCGCCGACCGTCTGGCCGCCGAAGCGGTTGAAATCATGGAGCGCGGCAAGGTCACCCAGCTGCTGGTGGTCGATGACGGTAAAAAACTGCTGGGTGCGCTGAACATCCATGACCTTTTCCGCGGCAAAGTGGTCTGACAGCCCGCAGCGCCCAGCCGTGACGCGCCAGCAGCCATTTCCGGAAACCCGGCTCGCGGCATTCGATGTCGATGGCGTACTCACCGACGGCGGCCTGCATTATTCGGGCAGCGGCGATTTCATGAAAACCTTCGATGTGCGCGACGGCATGGGCATCAGGATGCTGATGGATTCCGGCATCGAAGTCGCGATCATCACCAGCCGCCAGGCACCGATGGTCGGGCTGCGGGCGGCCGACCTCGGCATCCGTCACCTGCGCCAGGGCATCCACGACAAGGCGGGCGCGCTCACGGAGTTGCTCACCGAACTTGCCATCCCGCCGGCGTCCGCCGCCTTCATGGGCGACGACCTGGTCGATCTGCCGGCATTCCTGCTGTGCGGCTTCACCGCCACCGTCGCCGGCGCTCCGGCACTGCTGAAACGCCATGCCCGCCATGTCACCCGCGCCACCGGCGGCCACGGCGCAGTGCGCGAATTCTGCGAGCTGCTGCTCCATCGCCGGGGCATGCTCAGGGCACGCACCCGCGGCTTCCTCGGCACCGCCGCGTCCGGCTGAACGCCCCTTCCCGCAATGCGCCGTTTCCCGCAAATTTTTCCCGTGCTGCTGCTGACCGTGCTCACCGGCCTGACGTTCTGGCTCAACCAGGCCATCCAGCCTGAGGCCGCCGCGCCGGAGGCGGGACGCCAGGACCCGGATTACATCGTCGAGAACGTGACCGCGCACCGGATGGATGCCGAGGGCAGGATCAAGCACACGCTCCGCGCCGAGCGGTTGACCCACTATCCCCACGACGACAGCACACACCTCGTCGCGCCGCATTTCACCAGCCACGCTTCGCGCACGCCGATGACCATCACCTCGCGCACCGCCCGGGTGTCCAGCGGCGGCGAACACGTTTATTTCGAAACCGACGTCCGCGCCGTGCGCGCCGCCGATGCCAAGCGCAGTGAAATGGTGATGGAAACCAGCTTTCTCCATGTCACGCCGGATGCGAACACGGCACGCACAGACCGCCCCGTCACGATCACCGACGCCAATACCGTTGCACACGCGATTGGCTTAGAATTGAACAGTGAAACACGCATCGTCAAATTCCTCTCCCGGTTCCGCGGCACCTATCATGATCCCGATCGTGTCCAGGGCCGGTAGTCCGGCCCGCAAGGCGCTGGGCGCGGCCTTCGCGGCACTGCTGCTGACCGTCGCCTGGCCCGTTGCCGCCGAAAAAGCCGACCGCGAAAAACCGATCAACATTGAAGCCGACCGCGTCACTGTCGACGATGCCAGGCAGATCTCGACTTTCGAGGGGCGCGTCGTGCTCACCCAGGGCACACTGGTCATCCGCGGCGACCGCATGGAAGTCCGCCAGGACGCCCAGGGGTTCAACAACGGCATCACCTGGGGAAACCTCGCCTACTTCCGGCAGAAGCGCGAAGGCCATGACGAGATCATCGAAGGCTGGGCCGAACGCATCGAGTACGACGGCCGCGCCGACAAGCTGCAGATGTTCAACCGCGCATCGATGAAAAAAACCGGCGGCGATGAAGTGCATGGCAACTACATCTCCTATGACGCCAACACCGAATTCTTCCAGGTCATCGGCGGCGGGACAAAAACAGCCGCGGAATCGCCCGACCGCCGCGTGCGCGCGGTGCTGCAACCCAAGCCCAAGACCAAGCCGGCGCCACAGCCGCCGGTGCCGCTGAAATCCGAAGCGGCGATCGCGTCACCCCGCGGCGAACTGTCCGCGCCCCGCTGAACGCGCAGTGGACTCCGTGCAGCAGCCACCCGCCGCAGCCACGCCGGATGCCTCCGCTCAGGAGGCATCGCTGCTGAGGGCCGAAGGCCTGAAAAAACGCTACCGCACGCGCACGGTGGTGAAGGACGTGTCGCTGGAAGT
>JAEYXO010000069.1 GCA_023431245.1 Pseudomonadota bacterium
CAGGCGCCGCCGCGCCGGCTTTGTCCGTTTCCGGTTTGCCTGCGCGCGGCGCAAATTCAAAGCCGATCTTGCCGTCCGGCTGTTTCACGAGGAAGGCTTTGAAGCGCCGGCCATTGCGGTTGGAGACAAAACCGTCAAGCAGGTCGGTACGGCCGGACGACAGCAGCTTTTCCATCTGTGCGCGCTCTATCTCCTGGCGCAGGATCACCTTGCCGGAACGAAAGTCGCATTTCTTTCTGGGCGTGTTCTCGCACACGTAGTTCATGCCGTGCTCGAAAACCTGTCCCTTGCACTTCGGACAGGCACCCAGCGCCTGCTGGCCGCTGAAATCGACGTCCTCCGGTTCATCGTCCCCGGAGTTCTGGCCGAAATCGAATTCCAGCTTCAGGTTGTTGTTGTCCTTGTCCTCGACGATGCGCAGGATGGCCGCAAACGGCCGGCCCATTTTCGAGCGGAATCCCTGCAGCGGTCCGATCGTGCGCTCGCGCAGCAGTGTTTCCACCTCTTCGAGCTCGAATTGCCGGCCACCGGGAACCTTCGAGATCGAGAATTCACAGGCCTCGCAGGCGAAACGCCGGTAATTCTCCTTGATCGTGCCGCCGCAGTGGGGACAGGGAGTTTTCAGCGTCGCATAGTCACCGGGTATCGTTTCGTTGTCGTATTCCTTGGCGCGTTTGACGATGCGTTCTGTGATCCGGGAAATCTCCTTCATGAAGGTTTCCCGTTTCAGCTTTCCGCGCTCCATCTGCAGCAGCTTGTATTCCCATTCCCCCGTGAGTTCCGGCTGGGTCAGTTCGCTGACACCAAGGCCGTTGAGCAGCGTCATCAGCTGGAAGGCCTTCGCGGTCGGAATCAGCTCGCGGCCCTCGCGCACCAGGTACTTTTCGGCTATCAGGCGCTCGATGATCGCGGCGCGGGTCGCCGGCGTGCCGAGGCCCTTCTGCGCCATCGCTTCCCGCAACTCGTCATCCTCGATCAGCTTGCCCGCGCCTTCCATCGCGCTGAGCAGCGTCGCTTCCGAATAACGCGCCGGAGGGCGGGTCGCGAGGGCGATTGCATCGACCGCCGTGGCGGGCGGTTTTTCGCCTTTTGCGACAGCCGGCAGATTGGCGCTTTCCTGCTGTTCATCCTTGCCGTAGATCGCGAGCCAGCCCGGCTTCACCAGGATCTTGCCCTCGGTCTTGAACTTGTGGGACGCCACTTCGGTGATCCGGGTGGTGACCAGGTACTCCGCCGGCGGGAAAAACACGGCCATGAAACGGCGGACAACGAGGTCGTAGATCTTCTGCTGGACTTCGTTGAGGTTCTTCGGCGGCTGCGGTGTCGGAATGATCGCGAAATGGTCAGAGATCTTGGCGTTGTCGAAAATGCGCTTGTTGGCCTTGACCCATTTGCCCTTGACGATTTCCTTGGCGAAAGCACCCAGCTCCGGCTCGTCGGCGAGGGCTTCCAGCGTGGTCTTGACCGTGCCGATGTAATCCTCGGGCAGGTGGCGCGAATCCGTCCGCGGATAGGTCAGCGCCTTGTGCCTTTCGTAGAGCTCCTGCGCGATCGACAGCGTGGTCTTGGCCGAAAAACCGAAACGGCCATTGGCCTCGCGCTGCAGCGAAGTCAGGTCGAACAGCATCGGTGACAGTTGCGACGACGGTTTCGACTCTTCGCTGACCGTGCCCGGTTTGCCGCGGCAGGCATCGGCCACCTTTTCGGCTGCGGCCTTCGTCCACAGCCGGCTGTCCTTCTTCTCGGGATCGTTCTCGTCCTTCTTGAAGCCCGGATCAAACCAGCGGCCTTCGTAGTCGCCGGCCCTGGCACCGAAGGTCGCACGCACTTCCCAGTAATCACGGGGCACGAACTTGCGGATCTTCTGCTCGCGGTCGACGACGATCATCAGGGTCGGCGTCTGCACCCGGCCGACGGTGGTCAGGTAGAAGCCGCCGCCCTTGCTGTTGAAGGCGGTCATCGCCCGCGTGCCGTTGATGCCGACCAGCCAGTCGGCTTCGCTGCGGCTGCGCGCAGCGTCGGCCAAGGGCTTCATTTCCTCGTCGGAACGCAGGTGTTCGAAGCCCTCGCGGATCGCCGCCGGGGTCATAGACTGGAGCCACAGCCGCGATACCGGTTTGCTGGTTTTTGTCGCCTGCTCGATGTAACGGAAAATCAGCTCACCCTCACGGCCCGCGTCGCAGGCATTGATCAGCCTGGTGACATCCTTGCGCTTGATCAGCTTGGCCAGAACTTTAAGCCGCGCTTCGCTTTTTGCTATCGGGTTGAGGTCGAAGCGCGGCGGAATGACCGGCAGGTTTGCGAACGACCATTTGCCGCGCTTGACTTCGAATTCTTCGGGCGCCGCGATTTCCAGCAAATGGCCGACCGCGGATGACACCACGTACTGGTCGTTCTCGAAGTACTCGGCATGTTTGGTGAAGCCGCCAAGGACGCGGGCGATGTCGCCGGCAACCGAAGGTTTTTCCGCGATGATGAGCGTTTTCGCCATGTAACCCGTTGAAAGTGCGGAACTAATGCCGCTGCAGGGACCCCGGAACGGCGGGGGCTTGAAAAAGAGCGCCCGATGATAAGAACAATCCCCGACCAGCGCAAGCCGGGTTCAGAACAGCCGTTGCCAGCGGCCTCCGGGCAATCCCTCGACGGTGCCGGCCAGTTCGAGTGCGGTCAGTGCCGTATTGATCTCGCCGATGCTCAGGCCGCTGCGCTGCTGCAGCGTGTCCAGGTCCACCGGCTCAAAACCGAGGTGCATGAGCAGGGGATGATCCGTCTCCTTCCCGGGCAATGCATTCTCCGCGGAAGTTGCCTGTGCTGCCTGCTTCAGCCCCAGTTCCTCCAGCACGTCCTGCGCCGATTCGACCAGCTTTGCGCCCTGCTTGATCAGTGCGTGGCAACCTTTGGCCAGCGGAGAATGTATGGATCCCGGGATTGCAAACACTTCCCGCCCCTGATCCGCCGCAAGCCGGGCCGTGATCAGCGAGCCGCTGGAAATCGCAGCCTCGACGACCAGGCAGCCGCCGGACAACCCGCAGATCAGGCGGTTGCGCCGGGGGAAATTGGCGGCGAGGGCCGGGGTGCCCAGCGGGAACTCCGACACGAGAGTGCCCTTCTCGGCGATCCGGTGCGCCAGATCGCGGTTGCGTGCGGGATACACGATATCAAGTCCGGTGCCGACCACTGCAATCGTCGAGCCGCTTTCCGCCAGTCCGCCACGATGTGCGGCGGCATCAATGCCCAATGCGAGGCCGCTGATGATGGTCAGCCCGGCGCTGCTGAGGGCGGTGGCGAAGGCCTCCGCATTGGCAAGGCCCTGCGCCGTTGCATTGCGGCTGCCGACGATCGCAAAGGCGCTGCGGTTCAGCAGATCGAGTCTGCCCTTCACATACAGCAGCGGCGGCGGATCGGGAATTTCCAGCAAGGACTTCGGATATTCCGCATCGGCCAGCGTGACGATGCGGTTGAGCGGGTCTTCCAGCCAGGGCGCCACGCTGTCCCATGACGATGGATCCGCACCGCCAGTGCTGATGGCCGCAGCCAGTTTTTCGTTGACGACGGTGCGCAGTGCATTCTGGCCAGCAGCAAGCACGGCCTCGGGCGTGCCAAACGCAAGCAGCAGGCGGCGCAGTGACTGGTGGCCGAGGCCCGGCAGCAGGCTCAGGCGCAGCCATGCCTCAAGATCCGCCGGGATCGCCATGGAGCGACGCTGTTGCGTAGCCGGCGTCAGCCAGCGGGAGCTAGGCGCCCCCGGCAATCAGGGATTGGTGACGTAATCCGAAACGGCAACCGGGCGGCTGGCTTCCATGACCAGCGCAAACGATGCCCGGTCAAAGGTGCGGAACACCATCAGCAGGCCGTAACGTTCGTCAGGCAGCTGCGCAATGCTTTCACGCGTGACGGCCTCACCCCGCGCCATCAGCTTGTCGCGCGGCAGCAAGGGTTCGCTGTAATAGACGCGCGGCGTGTCGCTGCCGGTGATACCGGAGCGGCCGAACAGGGGTTCCGTGCGCTGGCTGTAACGTGCGCTGGTCTGGCTGCGTTCGATCGCCAGCACGGTGCCGACGTCCAGCCCGTCCCTGCTGCCCTTGGACAGCGCGACAATCGACAGCGGGCCGGTCTCCTGCAGGCTGCCGTAGGCTGAGACGATGCGCGCCTTGACGGGCACCTTGGGCGGATGCGGCACATAGGCAAATACCGGCGTCTGTTTGCCCAGCGGCACCAGCCGGTCGTCCTGGTAGATTTCCTGCACCGAGCGCACGATGTTGATCGTCGCCACTTCGCCATGCTGACTGACCCGCGCATCGCCGAGGTAGGTTGCCTCGTATCCCAGCACTTCCCTGGTTTCGGGATCGATCAGCGGATCACCGCGGCGGAAGATCTGCCACTGGTTGCCTTTCTCCTTGGTGATGCCGCGCACGAAGGCGCGGTCTCCGGCGCCCAGGGTGACGCGGCTTTCAGCGGTTGCCACTATGCGTGGCGCGCTGTCGAGTTCGGTGGCGCTGACCACCAGCGGTTTTGACAGGAAGGGTTCGATGACCGACGGCGGAATGCTGGGAACGGCGCTTTGCGCACTGGGTTCGCTGCGCACCCGGGGTTCCAGCCGGGAGGTCTCAAGTTTGACCAGCTTGAGCTGTGCTTCGCCGCCGCTGCGCTCCAGCACAATCACGTCGCCGGGATAAATCAGGTGGGGGTTCTTGACCTGTTCCTGGTTCATTTTCCACAACTCGGGCCAGCGCCAGGGTTCCTTCAGATAGCGCCCGGAAATGCTCCACAGCGTGTCTCCTTTTTGCACGACATACCGGTCAGGCGCAGCATCCTTGATTGCCGCGGCCTCTGCGGCATGCGCCGCCGACACCGGAGTTATCAACAAAATCAGGGATATAATTGCATTTCGCATGTGGAACCCCACCTTGTGTGCATATCGCCGACACGGGCTGTGACAGCCGCCGCCGATATGTAAGAGTTTGGTTTAAATTCTGCATCTAGCTGATTAAATAGGCAAGTTTTTCATGGCTTTACTGCCGATACTGCACTACCCCGATCCGCGGCTGCATAAAGTGGCTGCGCCTGTGGTACGGGTGGATGACAAAATACGTAAATTAATCAAGGACATGGCGGAGACCATGTACGCTGCGCCGGGAATCGGTCTTGCCGCAACACAGGTGGACGTTCACCAGCGCGTCATCGTCATTGATATTTCGGAAACCCGCGACCAGCTGCAGGTCCTGATCAACCCGGAGATCCTCAGCGCCGAAGGCGAAGAGGAGTGCGAGGAAGGCTGTCTTTCGGTGCCCGGGATTTACGAAAAAGTGACCCGCGCCGCAAAAATCACGGTGTCAGCGCTGGACGGGGACGGCCGGTCGCGCACCATCGAGGCTGACGGCCTGCTTGCGGTGTGCATCCAGCATGAAATGGATCACCTGGTCGGCCGTGTGTTTGTCGAAAAACTGTCGCAGCTCAAACAGAAGCGCATCGCCGCCAAACTGCAAAAGCAGCAGCGGCAGGCCATGTAGTCCGGCGGCCACCGGACACCCGCAGCCTTGAACGTCATATTCGCAGGAACGCCCGCCTTTGCGGCGTCGGCGCTGGCCGCGCTGCTCGATGCCGGACACCGGGTGCCCCTGGTGCTGACGCAGCCGGATCGCCCGGCCGGCCGCGGCTTGAAATCCCAGCCCTCGGCCGTCAAGCAACTGGCCCTGCTGCGCCAGCTTGAGCTGGCCCAGCCGACAAGCCTCAAGGATGAAGCCGTGATCGCGCAAATCGCCCGGCTCGAGGCCGACGTCATGGTTGTCGCGGCCTATGGCCTGATGATCCCGTCCCGCCTGCTTTCGCTGCCGCGGCTGGGATGCCTGAACATCCATGCTTCGCTGCTGCCGCGCTGGCGCGGTGCGGCGCCGATCCAGCGCGCAATTCTTGCCGGTGACCGCGAAACCGGCGTCACCATCATGCAGATGGACGAGGGGCTGGATACCGGCGCGATGCTGCTGAAGACGGAAGTCACGATCGATGACCGCGATACCGCGCATTCATTGCATGACAGGCTTGCGGAGGCCGGCGCGCGGCTCATTGTGCGGGCCTTGCGGGAAATGCCGCTGGCGCCCGAACCCCAGAATCCGGCCGCGTCCTGCTACGCGGCAAAAATCACCAGGGCGGAGGCCGCGATCGACTGGACGAAACCTGCAGCGGAGATCGACCGCCTGGTCCGCGCATTCAATCCGGTGCCCGGCGCGCATACACTCTGCGACGGGCAGCCGCTGAAAATCTGGCAGGCCGAGCCTGTTGCCGGCATTGCCGCGGATGCGGTTCCGGGAACGGTGCAGAAGGCGGATGCCGGCGTGATCGAAGTGGCCACCGGCGCCGGCATCCTGCGCCTGCTGGAATTGCAGCGTGCCGGCGGCCGGCGGCTGGCCGCGCAGGCCTTTCTTGCCGGGATGCCGTCAATTGCGGGCGCCCGCCTCGGCGGATAGACCGCCGCCGGCCTGCTGATCATGGAACAGATCCAGTGTCTCGCGGCAGCTGCGGTAACGCGTGTCATCAACGGCAGCAGCCTGGATGCCCAGCTGGCGGCGGTGTGGCGCGGCGAGCCGGCACTGACGGCCCAGCAGCGCGGCGCCGTGCAGGACCTCGTCTATGGCGTGCTGCGCCATCTGGGCAGGCTGGACGCGATATCCGCGCAGCTGTTGCAGAAGCCCCTGGCCGACGCGCCGGTGCGGGATCTGCTGCGCGTCGCGCTGTACCAGCTTGGCCATACCCGCGTCAGCGCGCATGCCATCGTCGATCACGCGGTAACCGCCTGTGTCCGCCTCGGTCATCCGCAGGCCCGCGGACTGGTCAACGCAGTGCTGCGCAATTACCTGCGGCGGCGCGACGACCTCGACACCGCCGCGGCGTCGACCGACGAAGGCCGGTATTCCTATCCTTCGTGGTGGATAGTCAAACTCGCCGCGGACCATCCCGAACACTGGCGCGGAATGCTGGAGGCCGGCAATCTGCGCCCGCCGCTGACATTGCGCGTCAACCGCCGCAGAATCAGCCGCGACGCCTACCTGGAGCGGCTTGCGCAACAGGACATCGCGGCGCAGCCGGTCGGAGATGACGGCGTGATCGTGACGAAACCGCGGCCGGTGGCGCAGTTGCCGGGGTTTGCCGACGGTCTGGTTTCGGTGCAGGATGCCGGCGCCCAGCTTGCAGCCGGACTTCTCGACGTGAGTGCCGGCATGCGCGTGCTGGATGCCTGCGCTGCGCCCGGCGGCAAGGCCGCACACCTGCTGGAACTGGCCGACATCGAACTGCTTGCCGCGGACATCGACGGGGAACGGCTGCAGCGCATTGCCGAAAACCTGCAGCGGCTGTCGCTGACGGCGCAGTTGCTGCAGGCTGATGCCGGGGAGCCCGGTGCCTGGCGGGATTCGGGCAGCTTCGACCGCATACTCGCCGACGTGCCCTGCACCGCATCCGGCGTGGTGCGGCGTCATCCCGACATCAAGTGGCTGCGCAGGCCGGGCGATATCGCGATGCTGACGAAACGGCAGGCGCGGATCCTCGACACGCTTTGGCAGTTGCTGCGCGGAGGTGGTAAATTGCTGTATGCAACCTGCTCACTGTTCCATGAAGAGAATGGCCTGCAGGTCGAACGGTTTCTTGCCCGCCACGCCGACGCGCGGCTGATGCCCTTGATGTTGCCCGCCGACGGCATCAAACAGACAAAGGGCCAACTTCTTCCCGATGCCGCGCATGACGGTTTCTTTTACGCCCTTCTGGAAAAGGTTTGATCTCCGGGCACTGCTGCTGGCACTGCTGCTGGCGGCGCCGGCGGCTTTTACCGCCCAGCCCCACGGCATCGATGTGCGCAGCGCCTCGTTCACCGCGGTGGACGACCACTACGTGCTTGACGCCGAAATCGACATCGTCCTGTCGGCGCCGCTCGAGGATGCGCTGAACAAGGGCATACCGCTCTACTTCACTCTGGAATTCGAGCTGGTGAAGCCGCGCTGGTACTGGTTCAACGACCGCGCCATGGTGCGTGAGCAGCAGTACCGGCTGTCCTACAGCGCGCTGACGCGCCAGTACCGCATCGGCATAGGCGCGTTCTACCAGAACTTTCCGACGCTCAAGGAAGCCCTGCAGGTCATGAGCAAGGTGCGGCGGCGCGAGGAGCCGGAGCCCGGCTCGATCAGCAAGGGCACCGCATATACCGCAGGCCTGCGCCTGCGGCTCGATACCTCGCAGCTGCCCAAGCCGTTCAACCTGAACGCGCTGGGCTCGAGGGAGTGGAGCCTCGGCTCCGAGTGGCATCGCTGGACGGTCACGCCATGATGACGGGCGCAACCGGAAATCCGCCCCGCTCCGGAGCGGCCATGCGTTACCTGATGCTGCTCTGCGTCGGGCTCGGCGTCGCTGCGACTTTCCTGCTGGCTTCGGTCAGCGCGAACACCGCGCTGTTCTCCGCTTATTACGCGCCGCTGCTGGTGGTCAACCTGCTGATTGCGCTGCTGCTCGCCGGAATGCTGGTCTACCAGCTGGTGAACCTGCGCCGGCGGCTCAAGGCCGGCGTGTTCGGCGCCAAGCTGACGCTGCGGCTGGTGATGATGTTCGCGCTGATGGCCGTGCTGCCCGGCGCCCTGATTTACGGCGTGTCCGTGCAGTTCGTCTCGCAGAGCATCGAGTCCTGGTTCGAAGTCCGCCTCGACAGCGCCCTCGAAAGCGGACTGAACCTCGGCCGCGGCACCCTGGAAGGACGCCTCAAGGAGCTGACCGCCAAGGCCGATGCCATGGCGCTTGCGCTGTCGACGAGGCCGGAAACGGAACACGTCGCCGCGCTGAACACCCTGCGCGAGCAGGCCGCGGTGGAAGAAGCGACCCTGTACACTACGCGCGGCAGGATCATCGGATTTTCCGGCAACGAGCGCAGCGGCATCGTACCCGAACCGCCCGGGCCGGCGGCGATGCGCCAGCTTCGCCTGCAGCAGCCTTACAGCGTGATCGAGGCCATTCCCGAGCGCGGCCTCTATCTCCGCGCCCTGGTGCCCGTCAATCCGATGTCGGTCGCGGAAGAAAGCCGCGTGCTGCAGCTGCTGCAGCAGGTTCCGGCCCACCTCGCGCGCGATGCCGAGATCGTGCAGACCGGTTACCGGGAATACCAGGAGCTGCAGCTGTCGCGGCGCGGGCTGAAGCGGCTGTACGCGATCACCCTGACGCTGACGCTGCTGCTCGCGCTGTTGTCCTCCCTCGGCGTGGCTTTTCTGCTGTCGAGCCGGCTGTCGGCGCCGCTTTCGGCGCTGGTCGAAGGCACGCGCGCCGTCGCGCAGGGTGATTTCAGCCGGCGCGCAGCGGTCGCGAGCCGTGACGAACTCGGCCAGCTGACGCAGTCGTTCAACAGCATGACCCTTCAGCTGGCGGAAGCGCAGGCGCGGGTGGAACGCAACCAGGCCCAGGTCGCGCATGCCAAGGCCTACCTCGAAAGCGTGCTGGCCAATCTTTCCGCCGGCGTGTTGACGTTTGACGGCGCCTTGCGCCTGCGATCGGCCAATCCCAGCGCAGCGCAGATTCTCGGCACCGCGTCCGAGCCCCTGCTCGGCACCGGCATCGCAGACTGGGGCGCCGTGGATCCCGCGCTGGTCCCTCTCGCCGATGTCGTCACCGGGGCTTTCGGGCCCGGCGAGGACGGGGAATGGCAGCGCCAGGTCGAACGCGAACTGAAGGACGGCACGCAGGTGCTGCTGCTGCGCGGCACGCGCTTCGGCGAGGGCGGTGATGCCGGGCTGATCGTGGTTTTTGACGATGTCACCCACCTGCTGCAGGCGCAGCGCGATGCCGCCTGGGCCGAAGTGGCGCGCCGCCTGGCGCACGAAATCAAGAACCCGCTGACGCCGATCCAGCTGTCGGCAGAGCGCATCCAGTTCAAGCTTGCACCCAAGCTGAGCGCGGCCGATGCCGAAATCCTTGCGCGTTCGACGCAGACCATCGTCAGCCAGGTGGCCGCGCTCAAGCGCATGGTCGATGCGTTCGGCCAGTATGCGCGTACGCCCGAAGCCGCCCTCCGGCCGCTGGATCTCAATGGCCTGGTGCGCGAAGTGCTGACGCTCTACGAATCGCTGGGTTCCAGCATGCGGCTCAGGCTCGCGCCGGAGCTGCCGCTGGTGCAGGGCGATGCGACGCAGATCCGCCAGGTCATCCACAATCTGCTGCAGAACGCCCAGGACGCCCTTGCCGACACCCAGGAACCGTCCATCGAGATTGCCACCGCGCCGAAGGAGGGCGGTGCCGAACTTTCGGTGACCGACAACGGCAGCGGTTTCCCGGAACATCTGATGAAACGCGCATTCGAACCTTATGTGACAACCAAACCCCGCGGCACCGGACTCGGCCTGTCGATCGTGCGCAAGATCGTCGACGAGCATCGCGGAGAGGTCACCATCACCAACGTCGCCCCGCGCGGCGCCCGCGTGGCGATACTGCTGCCGGCGGCCGCGGAGGGTGCCGGCGAGCGTTCCGCGGCGTAACAGGCGAATCAGACCATGCGACAGATACTGGTAGTAGACGACGAAATCGGAATCCGCGAACTGCTCTCGGAAATCCTTTCCGACGAGGGTTACGATGTCCGGCTCGCCGAAAACGCGGGCGCGGCCCGGGCTTTCCGCAGCCAGACCCGGCCCGACCTGGTCCTGCTCGACATCTGGATGCCGGATACCGACGGCATTACGCTGCTGAAGGAATGGGCGGGCAGCGGCCAGCTGACGATGCCGGTGGTGATGATGTCCGGGCATGGCACCATCGATACGGCGGTCGAGGCCACCCGCATCGGCGCCGCCGATTTCCTCGAAAAACCGATCGCATTGCAGAAGCTGCTGGCCACCGTCGGCCGCGCCATAAGCCGCGGCGAGCGCCAGTTGCCGGCTGCCGCCGGCCTCGCGGTGCTGGGACGCACACCGGTGGTCCAGGAACTCAAGCAGCGGCTGGAGCGCATCGCCGGCAGCCGCAGTCCGGTGCTGCTGCAGGGGGCGCCGGGCTGTGCTTTCGAGGCCTGTGCCCGCGTGCTGCATGTGCCCAACATGCCCTGGCATGTCGTTGAACAGGGTGCACAGACCGTGGAAGCGCCGCTGGACCTGCTGCAGGCCGCGCGCGGCGGGACCCTGTTCGTGCGGGATGTCGCCGAGTTCAGCAGGCTCGAGCAGCGCGGCCTGCTGGTGCTGCTGTCCCAGGCCGAGCGTTACAACACCCGCGTGGTGTGCGCCGCAACCCGCATGCTGTCGGAGCTGGTCGCCGCCGGGCAGTTTGACGACCGGGTGTTCCAGCTGCTGGGCGCCACGGTGATCCGCCTGCCGCAGCTGCGCGAGCAGCGTGATGACATTCCGGAACTTGCCGGCGTGATGCTCAAGGATTTTGTCGAGCAGAAGCTGGTGCCGCCCCGCCATTTCAGCGTCGCCGCACTCAATGCGCTGCGCACCCATGACTGGCCGGGCAATTTCTCCGAACTGCGCAGCGTCGTGCAGACCCTCGCCAATACGGCCGCCGGCGAACAGATCACGCTCGAGGAAACGCAGCGCGTATTGCCGCAGGCGGCAACACCCAATGCCTCGGCATCGCTGCAGCTCGATGCCCCCCTGCGCGAAGCGCGAGATGCCTTTGAACGCGTCTATTTTGAATACCACCTGGCCCGCGAAGGCGGCAACATCAGCCGGGTCGCGGATGTCGTCGGCCTCGAACGCACGCACCTCTACCGCAAGCTGAAGCATCTGGGCGTCAAGACTTCGCGCAGGAACGACGAGTAAGCGCTGCAGCCGGGGGTCCTCGCCCCCGCCGCGGTGCAGCCGCTATAATTGCGGCTTTCCGCGACGCCATTTTCCCACTCCAGGATTGCAAGCCATGAGTTCCCGACCCGAGCTGGCGAATGCGCTGCGCGCGCTGGCCATGGACGCCGTGCAGCAGGCCAACTCCGGCCACCCCGGCATGCCGATGGGCATGGCCGAGATCGCCGAGGCGCTGTGGCGCCGCAGCCTCCGCCACAATCCGGCGAACCCGCAATGGCCGGACCGTGACCGCTTCGTGCTGTCCAACGGACACGGCTCGATGCTGCTCTACGCGCTGCTGCACCTGACCGGCTACGACCTGCCTATCGAGGAGCTGAAACGCTTCCGCCAGTTGCATTCGAAAACGGCGGGCCATCCCGAACACGGCATCACCCCCGGCGTCGAGACCACCACCGGCCCCCTGGGCCAGGGCATCGCCAACGCGGTGGGCATGGCCATCGCCGAACGCGTGCTCGCCGACAGCTTCAACCGCGACGGTCACCGCATCGTCGATCACCGGACCTATGTCTTCCTCGGCGACGGCTGCCTGATGGAAGGCATCTCGCATGAGGCCTGCGCGCTGGCCGGCACGCTGAAACTGAACAAGCTGATTGCCTTGTACGACGATAACGGGATTTCCATAGATTCCGAAAAAGGCAATATAAAACAATGGTTTACTGATAATGTGCCGCAGCGCTTCGCGGCCTATGGCTGGAACGTGATTTATGGCGTCAACGGCCACGATGCCGATGCCGTCGATGCGGCGATCCGCCAGGCGCAGCAGGAAACCGCGCGTCCGACGCTGATCTGCTGCAAGACTGTCATCGGCAAGGGCGCGCCGAAAAAGCAGAACACCGGCGGCGTGCACGGCGCGCCGCTCGGTGCCGAGGAAATCGCGGCCACCCGCGAAGCCATCGGCTGGTCACACCCGCCTTTCGAAATCCCGGAATCCGTGCGCGCCGAATGGAATGCGCGCGACAAGGGGGCCGCGCTGGAGGCCGAATGGAACCAGCGCTTCGCGGCCTATGCCGCGGCCCATCCGGAGCTGGCAGCCGAATTCAGGCGCCGCATGGCCGGTGAACTGCCGGCCGACTGGGCGCAGAAACGCGATGCCTTCATCGCGCAGACCGTGCAGAAGGCCGAGACCATCGCCACGCGCAAAGCCTCGCAGAACGCGATCGAGGGCTACGCGCCGGCATTGCCCGAGCTGATCGGCGGCTCGGCCGACCTCGCGGGCTCCAACCTGACCCTGTGGTCCGGCTCGAAGGGCGTCAGCGCGACTTCGGGCGGGAATTACCTCTACTTCGGCGTGCGCGAATTCGGCATGGCCGCAATCTGCAACGGCATCGCGCTGCACGGCGGCCTGATCCCCTACCACGCCACTTTCCTGGTGTTCTCGGATTACGCGCGCAATGCCTTGCGCATGGCAGCCCTGATGAAGCAGCGCGTGGTCTGCGTGTTCACCCACGACTCGATCGGGCTGGGTGAAGACGGCCCCACCCACCAACCGGTGGAACACGCGGCCACGCTGCGCCTGCTGCCGAACATGGATGTATGGCGGCCCTGCGACTCGCTGGAGACCGCGGTGGCCTGGGCAGCGGCGATCGAACGCAAGGACGGTCCGACCAGCCTGCTGCTGTCGCGACAGAACCTCAACTTCCAGAACCGCAGCGCGGAGCAGGCGGCCGCAGTGGCGCGTGGCGCTTATGTGCTGGCCGAGGGCAACGGCGCGCCGCGCGCGGTGATCATTGCCACCGGTTCCGAAGTGTCGCTGGCGCTGGCCGCGCAGCAGGCGCTGGCCACGGACGGCATCGCCGTGCGCGTGGTGTCGATGCCCTGCACCCAGGCTTTCGACCGCCAGGACGCGGCTTACCGCGAGTCGGTGCTGCCGCGCGGCATTCCGCGCGTGGCCGTCGAAGCCGGCGTCACCGACTACTGGCGCAAGTACGTCGGCCTTGAGGGCAAGGTCATCGGCATTGACCGCTACGGCGAATCGGCGCCGGCGGGTGAACTGTTCAAGTTTTTCGGCATCACCGGCGACACCGTCGCCGCGGCGGTGCGCACTGTGCTGTAAATTTTTCATTAACCGGATTTCAGCGGGGGCATCATGGCAATCAAGGTCGGCATCAACGGTTTCGGTCGCATCGGGCGGATGGTGTTTCGCGCGGCGATGGAGGATTTTCCCGACATCGAGGTGGTCGGCATCAATGACCTGCTCGAACCGGACTACCTCGCCTACATGCTGCGCCATGACTCGGTGCACGGCAGGTTCGAGGGCGAGATTTCGGTTTCCGGCAACACCCTGGTGGTCAACGGCAAAAAGATCCGTCTGACCGCGGTCAAGGATCCCGCCGAGCTGAAGTGGAACGAAATCGGCGCCGACGTCGTCATCGAATCCACCGGCCTGTTCCTCGACAAGGCCTCGGCGCAGAAGCACCTGGCCGCCGGCGCGAAAAAAGTCATCATGTCGGCGCCGTCGAAAGACGATACGCCGATGTTCGTGTTCGGCGTCAATGACAAGACCTACGCCGGCCAGGACATCATCTCCAACGCCTCCTGCACCACCAACTGCCTGGCGCCGCTGGCCAAGGTGCTCAATGACAAATGGGGCATCAAGCGCGGCCTGATGACCACCGTGCACGCCGCCACGGCGACCCAGAAAACCGTCGATGGCCCGTCGAACAAGGACTGGCGCGGCGGCCGCGGCATTCTCGAGAACATCATCCCGTCCTCGACCGGCGCGGCCAAGGCCGTCGGCGTGGTGATTCCGGAACTGAACAAGAAACTCACCGGCATGGCCTTCCGGGTGCCGACCTCCGATGTGTCGGTGGTCGACCTGACCGTGGAACTGGACAAGCCGGCGACCTACGCCGAAATCTGCGCCGAGATGAAGGCACAGTCCCAGGGCGCGCTGAAGGGTGTGCTGGGCTACACCGAAGACAAGGTGGTGGCCACCGATTTCCGCGGTGACGCACGCACGTCGATCTTCGACGCCGAGGCCGGCATCCAGCTCGACTCGACCTTCGTCAAGGTGGTGTCCTGGTACGACAACGAATGGGGCTATTCCAACAAGGTGCTGGAAATGGTCCGCGTCGTCGCCAAGAAGTAAAAATCAAAAAACACAGCCACAGAGGTCACAGA
>JAEYXO010000099.1 GCA_023431245.1 Pseudomonadota bacterium
ATGCTCGACGCCGCGGTGAAGTCGCTGAAGGACGGCAAGGAACCCAACCTCGATGCACCGCTGGGCGTCACCACCGAAATCAACCTGCACGCACCGGCGCTGCTGCCCGACGATTACTGCCACGACGTGCACGAGCGGCTGGTGCTCTACAAGCGGCTCGCGAACTGCGACAACGAGGACCAATTGCAACTGCTGCAGGAGGAACTGATCGACCGCTTCGGAGAACTGCCGGAAGCCACCCGCACCCTCCTCGACTGCCACCGCCTGCGCCTGCTCGGCAAGCCGCTGGGCATCGCCCGCATCGATGCCAGCGACGCGGTGATCAACCTGCAGTTCGTACCCAATCCGCCGATCGAACCGATCAAGATCATCTCGCTGATCCAGAAGAAAAAGAACTACAAACTCGCCGGCCAGGACCGGCTGCGCGTCGAGACTGCGACACCTGACCTGAAGTCGCGAGTCACCGAAATCCGCCGCCTATTTGCCGAACTCGGCTGATGCGCATGCAAAATATGCCATTGGTGTAGACTGGGATTACCTACCTTCGAGGTGTATGCCCATGAATGTCAATTGGCTCGTGTTGTTGACAGGCCTGCTGCTATCCCCGATGACATACGCCGCAGAGGCTTACAAATGCACCGGAAAGGACGGCAGGGTTACGTATCAAGGCACACCCTGTCCTGGCGCCATCAAGATTCCCCTGGCGCAGACATCTCGACTGAACAATCTCACGGCGAAGCAAGCCGATATTGTCTTTGACTGCGCGGAAGCCGTGGATAACGTGGTGAATCGGGAACCCGGCTCCATCCTGCTGGATCCGTCAGAGCAAAAATACATCATCGCGGGATTCGAGCGGCATTGCCCTGCGTTGGGCTTCCAGAGTCCGCTGGGACCATCGACCAGGGAATTCAATATCCGCTACTCGAGAACGGCCGAGGAAATGGCAAAAAAAAGCGGCCATGACGGACCATCCTACTCAAGGACTTACAGCGGTGGCCGGCGCAACCCACCACTGTTTTCCGGATTCTGACCGCGCTGCCGCGCGTATCCGGCAACAGATATGCGAATGCATCGCTTCTTACTGATGTTCACCGCTCTGGCACTGCTCGTTTGCATTGCTGCGGCACCAGCAAAGGCGGCGCAATTCCCCGGAGATGATGTCCTGAGCATCACAAACATGCCGTGGAAATCCGTCACGCGTGACGTGATCAAGACAAGACTCGACCGATTGTTCAGCCATCTCACCGTACAAAAAGAAAAGCTCGTGCGATTTGAGTATGCTCGCACTGCCCAGCTGGCCGAAGCCTCCGAGTTCGTGAATATCGGTGAAATAACCAACACGATACTGGTCGCGCGCAAAGGAGCGGAAATCGCCCATGCAAGAAACACCATCGTGATATCCCAGGGTCCCGTCAAGGTTGCCTTTGCATCCGGGGTACTGGTGATTGCGGCAGGCTCCATCAACATCTCACACGAAAGCGACGAGGCATGGGGAAAAACCCTGCCTGCAAACGGCTTCTATGTGACAAAGGGAAATGTTCATATTTCTTTCGCACAATCGGCGATCATTTATGCCGTCCAGGGCGCCGATATCAGCCACGGCGGTCCGCTGACCGTCTACAACACCAATATCAAGCACCATCTCGTGACAATAAACAGGGAACGCCGGAATCACATTTTCCGGAATGAACCGTCGCGTTAATTTCAGCAAGGCACGGACCACGCCTCTACTCCGTTCGCGCAATATCTGCCCCCCCCGGAAAGGACCCAGAATATCCATGAATTCCCCGCTGCCGAATTACATCGCATTAATTCTTTTAGCCCTGACATTTGCCTTGCCCCCCGCTGCCTCGGCGCAGTCGGCAACGCCGGTGATCGGCTTTGTCGTTCTCCACGGCAAGGGCGGCCGCCCCGAAGGCCTGACCGCGCCGCTCGATGCCAGCCTGCAGCAGCAGGGCATGCTGGTGATCAGCCCCGAAATGCCCTGGTCCGGCAAACGCAAGTACGACAGCGACGTCGCCGCCGCGGAAGCGCAGATCACCGAAGCCGTCCGCAGCCTTCGCCAGCGCGGCGCATCGAAGGTCTTCCTCGCCGGCCACAGCCAGGGCGCGGTATTCGGACTGCATTACGCGTCAAAACATCCGCTCGACGGGCTGGTGCTCATTGCGCCCGGCGGCAATGTCGCGACGAATTTCTACCGCCAGAAGGTAAGCCCCTCGGTATCGAAGGCGCGCAGCCTGGTGGCCGCCGGCAAAGGCGGCGAACCGGGCGAGTTCGAGGAATACGAGGGCGACAAGGGGTTCTGGACTGTGCGCACCACGGCGGCGGCCTACCTGTCGTGGTTCGATCCCGAAGGCGCGATGAACCAGACGAAATCGTCGCGCGCGCTGCCGAAAACCCTGCCGGTGCTGCATGTCGCGCCGACCTCGGATTACCCGGCCCTGCTGCGCGCGAAAGACGAGATGCACGGCGCGCTGGCGACGTCACTGAAACGGCTCTACGAACCGCAATCGGACCACCGCAATGCGCCGCGCGACGCGGCAGCCGAGGTCGCGCGCTGGGCTGCAGAAATCGCAAAGCAATAGGGAAATCTTTCATGCCCATGCGCAAATGGCGCCCGCAGTATCTCGACGCCACCATCGACACTTTCCGCCGCGCGGTGCATGAATTGGCCGCCGGCGATTACACAGCTGAGGAACTCGAAGCCTGGGCGCCTCGGGAAACCGACCGCGGCGCCTGGAAGCAGCGCATGGACAACAGCCGGGGCTGGATATTCGAGATCAATGGCAAACTGGGCGGCTTCATCACCACGGATGCGCCGGGCCACATCGACCTGCTTTATGTGCATCCCGACTACCGGCGCATGGGCGTCGCCGCGGCGCTGCTGGAAGTGCTCGCTGCCGATGCCGGCGCGCGCGGCATCACGGCACTCCGCACCGAAGCCAGCCGCACCGCGAAGCCCTTCTTCGAACAGGCCGGATTTTCAGTGCTGCGTGCGGAACGGGTCGAGCGCGGTGGTGTAGCGCTGGAACGTTTTGTGATGGAACGCGCCGGGTGAACCCGGGCGCGCGCCTGCTGGCCGCGGCCGGTGTGCTGTGCACTGCCATGTTCGGCGCAGCCTTCCTGATCAAGCGGCTGCCTTGCGGCCAGGATCTCGAAGCCTGGCTCGCCCTCGGTCTGGCGGTGTGCCTGTTATTGATCGCGCTGCCCTGGCTCCTGCATCGGAGTGCTTCAGTGCTGGCGCGCAGCGGATACAGCGCGGCCGCACTGGCGGCGGGCATCGCCACCTGGGTCGCCGGATTTCATTTCGCCGGCATTCCGCTGCTGTGCCGCTTGTTCTGATTCACAAAGTCCCGTAGCCCGGATAAGCGAAGCGCCATCCGGGCTACGGACGCGTGATCAACCCGCAGCGGCGTTGGAATGGAAAATCAGTCCTGCGTGCTCACGCAGCGCATGGAACTTGATCTTCGGCCACTGCTCCTGGGCGACATCGATCTCAATTGAATTGCCGGCGTGGATGGCCGGCGCGCCGACGGCGTCATGCGCGACACGATGCGCATTGGCATCGATGAAACGCTGCAGCTCGCGATCATCATCACAGGTCACCCAGCGCGCAGCCACGTAGCGCGCCGGCGACATCCGCGCCTCGCAGCCGTATTCGTGCTTCAGGCGGTGCGCGACGACCTCGAACTGCAGCTGACCGACGGCACCGAGCAGCAGCAGGCTGCCGGCGACGGGCTTGAATACCTGGATCGCGCCCTCTTCGCCCAGTTGCGCGAGCCCCGTTTTGAGCTGCTTGCTGCGCAGCGGGTCGGCCACCTCGACGGTCTGGAACAGCTCCGGCGCGAAAAACGGCAGGCCCGTGAACTGCAGGTCCTCGCCTTCGGTCAGCGTGTCGCCCAGCTGCAGCACGCCGTGGTTGGGGATGCCGATGATGTCGCCGGCGTACGCGTCCTCGACCTGCTCACGGCGCTGCGACAGGAAGGACACCACCGAGCTCGGCCGGAAGAACTTGTCGGTTCGGCAGTTTTTCAGGCGCATCGTGCGCTCGAAACGACCGGAGCAGATGCGGATGAAGGCGACGCGGTCGCGGTGGCCGGGGTCCATATTGGCCTGGATCTTGAAGACGACGCCGGAGAATTTCGGCTCTTCCGGCTTCACTTCGCGCTGCAGCGCCTTGTGCGGCCGCGGCGGGGACGCAAAGTCGACGACGGCATCGAGCACTTCGCGCACGCCGAAGTTGTTGATCGCCGAACCGAAGAACAGCGGCGTCTGTTTGCCGGCAAGGAATTCCTCGCGGCTGTATTCGGGCGACACACCCTGAACCAGCTCCATTTCGGCGCGGGCGTGGGCGAAGGTATCGCCGAAACGCGCCGCAATCTCCGGATTGTCGATGCCCTGGATGATTTCATCGTCGTCACCGACGCGGTCCTCACCGGCAGTGAACACGCGCATGCGGTCCGCGCGCAGATCGAACACACCCTTGAACTGCTTGCCCATGCCCACCGGCCAGGTGCAGGGCACGACCGGCATGCCCAGCGTGCGCTCGATCTCGTCGACAAGGTCGGTCGGCTCGCGCACTTCGCGGTCCATCTTGTTGATGAAGGTGATCACCGGCGTGTTCTGGGCGCGGCAGACCTGCAGCAGCCGCAGCGTCTGCGGCTCTATGCCGTTGGCAGCGTCGATGACCATCAGCGCGGCGTCGACTGCGGTCAGCACGCGGTAGGTGTCTTCCGAGAAATCGCGGTGGCCCGGAGTGTCGAGCAGGTTGATCACGCAGTCGCCGTATTCCATCTGCATCACCGAACTGGCCACCGAGATGCCGCGCTGCTTCTCGATTTCCATCCAGTCCGAGGTCGCGTAACGCGAGGCCTTGCGCGACTTGACGCTGCCGGCGATGTGGATCGCGCCGGCGAACAGCAGCAGTTTTTCGGTCAGCGTGGTCTTGCCCGCGTCCGGGTGGGAAATGATGGCGAAGGTGCGCCGGCGGGAGACTTCTTTGTCGATGCTCATCAATGGTTTGCCTGGAGGTCCGCGCAGGATGCGCCGGACGTTTTGCGGGGCGCATTATATCGCGATAAATTTATCTATAAAATCAAATACTTATATATATCATTCATCGCAGTAGAATGCGGACATGAACACCGCACCCCGCTCCGTCGCCGATATCGAAGCCTTCGTCGGCCTGCTGAAGGCCGCCTGCAGCGATGACAGGATCAACGCCACGCTGCGCCGGCTGCTGGAAATGCCGGATGAGCGGCGCCAGGGGGTCGTGCATGCCTGGGTCACCGACCTGCTGATCGAGGGCGCGCCGCGCGAGTTCACGCAGGCCGTGGGCTGCCTGATCGACGATGCGATCGCCGAACGCGCCTACGAAACCATATATCAATGCCGCCGGGAAGGCTGACTCATGTTCGAACTGAAGACACTGGCCCTGTTCATCGCCACCGCCATTGCCGAGATCGTCGGCTGCTACCTGCCGTACCTGTGGCTGCACAAGGGGGCGCCGGCCTGGGTGCTGCTGCCGGCGGCGGTATCGCTCGCGCTGTTCGTCTGGCTGCTGACGCTGCACCCGGCGGCGGCCGGCCGCGTCTACGCCGCCTACGGCGGGGTTTACGTCGCGACTGCGCTTCTCTGGCTGTGGGCCGTCGACGGCATCCGGCCGACGACCTGGGATCTGGCCGGCGGCGCGGTCGCGATCGCCGGCATGGCGATCATCATGTTCGCGCCGCGCCCGGCCTGAGCGCCCGCCTCAGTAGGTGCCGGGGTAGGTGCCGCCGTCGATCAGGAAGTTCTGCCCGGTGATGAAGGCCGCCTGCACGCTGCAAACATAGGCGCAGAGTTCGCCGAATTCATTCGGGTCGCCGAAACGGCCGGCGGGTATCACCTGGCTGCGTTTGTCGAGGTACTGCTCCAGCGTGATCCCCGCCTCCTTCGCGTTGACCGTCAGCCGCGTCTTCAGGCGGTCGGTCATGAACTGGCCGGGCAGGATGTTGTTGATGGTGACGTTGTGGCGCACGGTCTTGCGCGCGAGCCCCGCCACAAAGCCGGTGAGGCCTGAACGCGCGGCATTCGACAGCCCGAGTTCCTCGATCGGCGCCTTCACCGAATTGGAGGTGATGTTGACGATGCGGCCGAACCTGCGCTTGATCATGCCATCGACCGTAGCCTTGATCAGTTCGATCGGCGTCAGCATGTTGGCGTCGACCGCCTTGATCCAGTCCTCGCGGCTCCAGTTGCGGAAGTCCCCGGGCGGCGGGCCACCGGCGTTGTTGACCAGGATGTCGGGCTGCGGACAGG
>JAEYXO010000140.1 GCA_023431245.1 Pseudomonadota bacterium
GCGTGGGGTTTGATGCGGTCGACGAGGGCGTCGCCGGCATCGATGTCGACGCCGGCATCGCGGTAGGTCAGCGGCTTGCGGCCTGTGTTTTTGCGTTTCAAGGCGGTCCTCGGAGGGGATGCGGTAAGCGGTGCTGAGGCTGTCTCCCGTCGCCTGATAAGATAGGCGCCGGCAACACGCCTGACCGACGCGAATTTTAGCTTAAATGGAAATCCCGGGCCGCACTCCGCAGCATCTCTGGCAATGGTTGGCCGCAGCGGCGGCCGCCGTCGCCGCGATTTACCTGCTGAGCCCGATCCTGACGCCCTTCCTGCTGGCGGCGATCCTTGCCTACATCTGCAATCCGCTGGTGACGCGCATGACCCGCCGGCGCATGCCGCGCGCGCTGGCCACGGCGCTGGTGCTGTTGCTGCTGCTGCTGGCCGTGCTGGTGCTGCTGGTGGTGCTGCTGCCGCTGCTGATCCGCCAGGTGCGTGCGATCGCCGACCAGGCGCCGGTGTTTGTCGACTGGCTGCGCGTCTCGCTCGCGCCGCGGCTGGAGGAACTGCTGGGCGTGCAGATGGAGACGGGGATGGTGCGCGACTGGGTTGCGTCGCATCTCGCGGAAATCCGCGATTTCGCGCTGAAGCTGCTGCCCAAGCTGACCAGCGGCGGGCTGGCCGTCGTCGGCTTCATCGTCAACCTGGTGCTGGTGCCGCTGGTGCTGTTCTATTTCCTGCGCGACTGGGACGGGATCATCGACGGCATCGACCGCATGATTCCGCGGCGCCACCACGACCGCGTCACCCTGATCGCCCGCGAGGTCGACGAGGTGCTCGGCCAGTTCCTGCGCGGGCAACTGCTGGTGATGCTGGGCATGGCGCTGTTCTACACGGTCGGGCTGTGGCTGGTCGGGCTTGATTACGCGCTGTCGGTGGGCATTTTCGCCGGACTGGTGACCTTCGTGCCGTACCTGGGCGTCATTGTCGGCGTGGTGCTGGCGACACTGACCGGCCTGCTGCAGTTCCAGGAACTGGCGCCGCTGCTGTGGATCTGGGGCGTGTTCATCCTGGCGAACATGGTGGAGGGTTACCTGCTGGTGCCCTGGCTGGTCGGCGAACGCATCGGCCTGCATCCGGTCGCGGTGATCTTCGCGCTGCTCGCCTTCGGCAGCCTGTTCGGATTTTTCGGCGTCCTGCTCGCGCTGCCGGTCAGCGCCGCGCTGCTGGTCTGGGCGCGCCATCTGCGCCGCGACTACCTGGCGAGCGGCATGTACAGGGAATGAAGCAGCTTGCGCTGGAACTGGCGGCACCGCCCGTGCCGACGCTGGACAATTTCGTCGTCGGCGACAACGCGGAACTGGTGGCCGCGCTGCGCGCGCTGGCGGGCGGCGGACAATCCGAGCGGTTCATCTATCTCTGGGGCGGCAGCGGCAGCGGCCGCAGTCACCTGCTGCGGGCGATGCAGCAGGCACTGCGCGGAGCGGGCAGGAGCGCGCGCCTGTTCGAGGGCAGCGCTGAGGGCGTGCAGGCCGACGATGCCTGCATTGCCGATGACGTGCAGCGGCTCGACGGTCCGGCGCAGATCGCGCTGTTCAATGTCTGCAACATCCTGCGCGAAGGCAGCGGTGTGCTGGTCGCGGCCGGCGACCTGCCGCCGGCACGGCTGCCGCTGCGGCCCGACCTGCTGACGCGGCTGGCCTGGGGGCTCGTTTATGAAGTGCGCGCGCTGAGCGAGGAGGACCGCCGCGCGGCGCTGCGGGATTATGCCGCGGCGCGCGGCTTTATCCTGCCGCGGGATGTCGAGGAATATTTGCTGGCCCGCGCGCCGCGCGACTTGAGTTCCCTGCGCGCGCTGGTGGATACGCTGGACCGGCTGTCGCTGGAGCAGAAACGCGCCATCACGGTGCCGCTGGCGCGGGCGCTGCTGCAGCCGGTGCCGCCGAAGCAGTCATGAATGAACACAAGGAAAACGGAAACACGCATGAAGCTGGCCCTGTTTGACCTCGACAACACGCTGCTCGCGGGTGACAGCGATTTTGAATGGGCGCAGTTCCTGATCGACCGCGGGGTGCTCGACCGCGAGGTCTATGAGGCGCGCAACCAGCAGTTCTATGACCAGTACAAGGCCGGCACGCTGGACATCCGCGAGTTCCTCGATTTCCAGCTGAAGCCGCTGTCGCGCCACCCGCGCCGCGTACTCGATGCCTGGCATGCCGATTACATGCGCGAGCGCATCGAGCCGATGATCCGCGATTCGGCGCGCGCGCTGGTCGAACGCCACCGCGGCGAGGTCTGCGTGATCATCACCGCGACCAACAGCTTCGTGACCGCGCCGATCGCGCGCGCCTTCGGCATCGAGCACCTGATCGCCACCGAACCCGAGGTGCGCGACGGCGAGTTCACCGGCGGCGTCAGCGGCACGCCGAGTTTCCGCGAAGGCAAGGTCGAGCGCCTCGAGGCCTGGCTGGCCTCCCGTGGGGAAAGTATAAAAAGTGCTTTAAAATCAACATTTTACAGCGATTCCCACAATGATCTCCCGCTGCTCGAACAGGTGACTCATCCGGTGGCGGTGGATCCCGATGCCGCGCTGCGCGCCCACGCCGCGGCGCGCGGCTGGCCGGTGATCAGCCTCGGCTGAGGAGTGCGGCGGGGGCCATGATGGGGGCATGTATAATCGCGCCGGTTTTCCCTGCTGCGGCGACCGGACGGTCGACACCGTCCCCACAGAGTGTGCCGCCTGCCATTTCCGCATGATTTCCGCATGATCAAGAAGCTGCTCGGCCGCGTGTTTTCGGGCCGCATGTTCAAGTCCGCCCGGCCGCGCATCATCGCGGTGGGCGAGCACGGCATTACCCGCGACCGCATCGGCAGCTGCGCGCTGCGCACCTGCGACGCGCTGCAGGAGGCGGGTTACAGCGCCTTCGTCGTCGGCGGCGCGGTGCGTGACCTGATCCTCGGCCGCGATCCCAAGGATTTCGACGTCGCGACCGATGCCACACCCGAGGAGGTGCGGGGGATTTTCCGCCGCTCCCGCGTCATCGGCCGGCGTTTCCGGATTGTCCACGTGATGTGCGGACGCGACCTGGTCGAGGTCACGACCTTTCGCGGCCCCGCGGCGGAGTCCGACGCCGGCCACCAGGTCGAGGACGAGCACGGCCGCCTGCTGCGCGACAACGTCTGGGGCGACCAGGCCCAGGATGCGGCGCGGCGCGACTTCACGATCAATGCGCTGTTCTACGACCCGGCGAGGCAGGAAGTCTGGGATTACCACGGCGGCGTCGCCGACCTGAAGCGCAGGCGCCTGCGCATGATCGGCGATCCGGCGCAGCGCTACCGCGAGGATCCGGTGCGCATGCTGCGCGCGGTGCGTTTCGCCGCGGCCTGCGGTCTGGAGATCGATGCATCCACCCGCAAGCCGGTGAAGTCGCTGGCGAAGCTGCTGGCCAATGTCCCGGCGGCGCGCCTGTTCGACGAGATGCTGAAGCTGCTGCTGTCGGGACATGCCGCGGAATGCGTGAAACGCCTGCGCCGGGAAGGCCTGCACCACGGCCTGCTGCCGCTGCTCGACGTGATCCTCGAGCAGCCGCTGGGGGAGCGCTTCGTGATGCTTGCACTGCAGAACACCGACGCGCGCATCCGCGCGGGCAAACCGGTGTCGCCGGCCTTCCTGTTTGCCGCGCTGATGTGGCACGAGGTGCTGGCAGCCTGGAAAAAAATCGAGGCCCGCGGCGTGCCGCCGATCCCGGCGCTGTACGAGGCGATGGACGAGATGCTCGACAAGCAGACCGAGCAGCTGGCCATTCCGCGGCGCTTCACCTCGGACATGAAGGATCTGTGGGCGCTGCAGCCGCGTTTCGGGCAGCGCGCCGGCCAGCGGCCGTTCCGTCTGCTTGAACACCCGCGCTTCCGCGCCGCCTACGATTTCCTGCTGCTGCGCTGTGAAAGCGGCGAGGTCGAGGCCGAACTCGGCGAGTGGTGGACGCGTTTCCAGGATGCCGATGCCGATGCCCGCGCCAGCATGCTGGTCGCCGACAGCGGCCCGGCGAAAAAGCGCCGCAAGCGCCGCCGGCG
>JAEYXO010000152.1 GCA_023431245.1 Pseudomonadota bacterium
ATCCCATCCTGTACCACGGCGTGTCCAAGTTCGACCACAAGTCGGGCATCACCGGCGGCAAGTCCGGCGGCAAGCCGACCTACACCCAGGTTTTCGGCGACTGGCTCTGCGACATGGCCGAGCGCGACCCGCGGCTGGTCGGCATCACGCCGGCGATGCGCGAAGGCTCGGGGATGGTCAAGTTCGCGCAGCAGTACCCGAAGCGCTACTTCGACGTCGGCATTGCCGAGCAGCATGCGGTGACCTTTGCCGCGGGCATCGCCTGCGAGGGTTACAAGCCGGTGGTGGCGATCTACTCGACCTTCCTGCAGCGCGGCTACGACCAGCTGATCCACGACGTGCAGATCCAGAACCTGCCGGTGGTGTTCGCGCTGGACCGCGGCGGCCTCGTCGGTGCCGACGGCGCGACCCACAACGGCAGTTTCGATTTCTCGTACCTGCGCTGCCTGCCCAACATGACGGTGATGGCGCCGGCCGACGAGAACGAATGCCGGCAGATGCTCTACACGGCCTTCCAGATGAACACGCCGGCGGCCGTGCGTTACCCGCGCGGCGCCGGTCCCGGCGTCGCCGTGCAGAAGGAGATGACCGCGCTGCCGGTGGGCAAGGGCGAAGTGCGCCGCCGCGGCAGCGGCCTGGTGGCGATCCTGTCCTTCGGTTCGATGCTGGCGCCGGCGCTGGCGATCGCCGACGAATTCGACGCCACGGTCGCGAACATGCGCTTCGTGAAGCCGCTGGACGATGAACTGGTGCGCGATCTCGCGCTGACGCATTCGCTGCTGGTCACCGTCGAGGAGAATGTGGTGATGGGCGGCGCCGGCGGTGCGGTGCTCGAATCGCTGGAGCGCCAGGGCTGCACGGTGCATGTGCTGCAGCTCGGTCTGCCCGACCGCTTCATCGACCACGGCGATCCCGCTCTGCAGCTGGCCAGTGTCGGCCTCGATGCCGAGGGCATCGCGCAGTCGATCCGCAGCCGCCTCGCGGCGATGGCCGAAGGCAAGGTGCCGCAGCGGAGCGGATCATGAGAAAAGAAAACGTGATGGACGGTTATTCCAAGATCGACCAGTACAACCCGGACACGATCCGCAGCATTGCCGAGAAGTACACCGGCATCCTGCGCGACATCGGCGAGGACCCGGGCCGCGAAGGCCTCGTCAAGACGCCCGAGCGCGTGGCCAAGGCGCTGCAGTTCCTGACCCACGGCTACGACCTCGACCCGGCGGAAATCCTCAAGTCGGCGATGTTCACCGAGGAATACCAGCAGATGGTCATCGTGCGCGACATCGAGGTCTATTCGATGTGCGAACACCACATGCTGCCCTTCTTCGGCAAGGCCCATGTCGCCTACATCCCGAAGGGCCGCATCGTCGGCTTGTCGAAAATCCCGCGCGTCGTTGATGCCTACGCGCGCCGGCTGCAGGTGCAGGAACGCCTGACCGTGCAGATCCGCGACTGCATCCAGGACACGCTGCAGCCCGCAGGCGTCGCGGTGGTGATCGAGGCGCAGCACATGTGCATGATCATGCGCGGCATCCAGAAGCAGCATTCGGTGGCGACGTCCTCGGCCTTCACCGGCGAATTCAACAAGGACGTGACGCGTTCCGAGTTCCTCCGGCTGATTGCCAGCAGATCATAAAAATATCAATAAAATCAAATACTTACGTAATAACTCTCCCGGCATGAGCGCCGACAACCGCAGCAGCGAATACCTCACCGGGCAGATCCTGCCGGCGGTGCGCCGCGGCGACATGGTGATCCTCGTCGACAGCGAGGACCGCGAGAACGAGGGCGATCTTTATGTCGCCGCCGAGCGCGCGACACCCGAGGCGATCAATTTCATGGCGAGCGAGGCCCGCGGCCTGGTGTCGCTGGCGCTGACCGAAGACCGGCTGCGCACGCTGGGCCTCTCGCTGATCACCGATGATTCCGGCAACCAGACCAAATTCGGCACCGCCTTCGCCACGCCGATCGATGCCCGCGAGGGCGTGGGCTCGGGCATGTCGGCACAGGACCGCGCGCGCACCATCGCCACCGCGATTGCCGACAACGCCAAACCCGCCGACCTGATCCGCCCCGGCCGCCTGCAGACGCTGCGCGCGGTGGATGGCGGCGTGTTGGCCCGACATGGCCACACCGAAGCCGCGGTCGACCTCGCGCGGCTGGCGGGACTCAAACCCGCCGGCGTGATCTGCGAAATCATGAACCCCGACGGCACGATGGCGCGCATGGCCGACCTCGAAGCCTTCGCCAAAAAACACAACATCCTGATTCTCAGGATCAGCGACCTCGTCGCCTTCCGCGAGAACGAGCGCGACATTCGGCGCAAGGCCGAGACCGTGCTGCCGACCAGCAAGGCCGGCGAGTTCAGGATGATCGTCTATGCCGACAACCTCGAGACCCAGCTTTTCGTCGCGCTGGTCAAGGGTGACGTCAACAACGGCGAACCGGTGCTGGTGCGCCTGCACTCGCAATGCCTGACCGGCGACGTCTTCGGCTCCGAGCGCTGCGACTGCGGCGAGCAGTTGGACGCCGCGTTAAGCAAGATCGAGCAAGCTGGCCGCGGCGTGCTGGTTTACATGTTCGACGAGGGCCGCGGCATCGGCCTGCTCAACAAGATCCGCGCCTATGCGCTGCAGGACCAGGGCCACGACACCGTCGAGGCCAACCACGCGCTGGGTTTTGCCGCCGACATGCGCGACTACAGCGCCGGCGCGCATATCCTCTCCGACCTCGGTGCACGCAAGGTGCGCTTGATGACCAACAACCCCGACAAGGTCGCGGCGCTCGCCGACTACGGCCTGGAAGTGGTGGAGCGGGTCGCGGTGGAAGTGCCGCCGCGGGAGGCCAATCGCCGCTATCTCGATACCAAGCGCAGCAAGTTCGGGCATTTGCTGGCGATGGTGGGCGGGGCGCCGGAGAAGAAGTAGGCGCAAAGACGGTGGTGCTCTCCGGGGAGGTCGGGCTTGTGCTCAGCAAAAAGACGCTGCGGTGACGGTATCTGACTGCATTTTTGCTTTGGGGTTGTCCAGCTAAAACCGCTTCACCAGCGTCAGCGTCTGCCCGTCCCGCTTCATCTCCGTGCGGTTCAGGAAACTCATCCCCAGCAGCGCGACCTTCAGTCCGTCGCCTTCCATGACCACGGCATCGACGCCGTAGAGCGTGATGTCGCCGACCTTCACCGTGTCGAGCCTGATCCGGTAGGCGGCAGCCTTGCCGTTGGCGGTTTCGGTGTAGCCGCGCTGGCCGCCGAGGTAGTTGATGCCGAGGCGGCGTGCTTCGGTGCTGGGCAGGGCGATCAGTGTGGCGCCAGTGTCGACGAGGAACTGCACCGTGCCGCCGTTGACCTGGCCCAGCGTCATGTAGTGGCCGCGCGCGTCGGGGCTCAGGGTGACCGAGCCGGCGGCGCTGCCGCCTGCCGCGCCGCCGCCGAAGCGGCCGCTGCCGCCGGGCACCAGCGTCTGGCGTTTGCCCTGGAATTCGATGACCGCGCTGCTGCTGTCGGCGCTGATCAGGCGGATGCCTTCCGGCGTGCTCTGGCCCACCGAAATGGTGCGCGGCGCACCGCCGTTGATCACCAGCACGGCCTTGCCGGGGAACAGCGCCGCAGCACTGATGTCGTTGGCATGGGCCATGCTTGCCGAAAGCAGCAGCACAAGCGCCATCCAGGCCTTAACATCCGGTAACCGCATCGACTGCCTCCGCATGAAACCGATCGCCATATTCCGCCATAACCCGACCGAAGGTCCGGCCTATTTTGCCACGGTCCTCGAGCGCAGGAAGATTCCCTGGGTGCTGGTGAAAATCGACGCCGGCGAGCCGGTGCCGGCCGATTCGGCAGCCTATGCCGGGCTCTGTTTCATGGGCGGTCCGATGAGCGTCAACGACGATCTGCCGTGGATTGCGCAGGCCTGCGCGCTGATCCGTGATGCGGTGGCGCGCAAGGTGCCGGTGCTGGGCCACTGCCTCGGCGGCCAGCTGATGGCGAAGGCGCTGGGTGCGCCGGTGACGCGCAACCCAGTCAAGGAAATCGGCTGGGGCGAGATCCGCGTGCTCGACCATCCGCAGGCGAAGCAGTGGCTGGGCGGGGACCTGAAATCCTTCCTGTCCTACCATTGGCACGGCGAAACCTTCGCCATTCCGGAGGGCGCGACGCGGCTGATGGAAAGCGCGTGGTGCGCCAACCAGGCCTATGTGCTGGACGGGCGGCACTTCGGCATGCAGTGCCATGTCGAGATGACGCCGGAACTGATCCGCACCTGGTACGGCCAGTGGGCGGACGAGATCACTGCGCTGGCGGGGCGCGTGGCCTCGGTGCAGACGCCGCAGCAGATGGAAGAGGGGATCGAAGAGAAGGTGCGGGCGCTGAACGCGGTGGCTGACCGCATCTACGACCGCTGGCTGGAGAACCTCGCGACCTGAATGCGGCGGGAGAAACTCAGGTCAGCAGGGTCCAGGCCGCACCCGCAATTGCACAAACCCCGATCACCGGCATGATGCCCGCCTTGTAACGCCACAGCGCAACGAGCGCGGCGACGCCGATCACCAGCGACGGCCAGTCAAAGGGGCCCTGCAGGCCCTTGGGCCACAGCACGTGGT
>JAEYXO010000335.1 GCA_023431245.1 Pseudomonadota bacterium
CCGGCCTCGGTCAGCGTGGTGGCATCGGCCATCACGAAGGGCACGTTGAGCAGCCGCGCCAGGGTCTGCGCGAGCAGCGTCTTGCCCGAACCGGTCGGCCCGACCAGCAGGATGTTCGACTTGGACAGCTCGACATCGTCGTTCTTGCCGACGTTGCGCAGCCGCTTGTAGTGGTTGTAGACCGCCACCGACAGGATGCGCTTGGCGACATCCTGCCCGATCACGTACTGGTTCAGGATGTCACGGATTTCGTGCGGCACCGGCAGGTCGGACTTGGCGCCCTTGGCGGCATCCCCACCCTGGGTTTCCTCGCGGATGATGTCGTTGCAGAGCTCGATGCACTCGTCACAAATGAACACCGACGGTCCCGCGATGAGCTTGCGCACTTCGTGCTGGCTCTTGCCGCAGAACGAGCAGTACAGCAACTTCTCACCGCCCACTTTTTCCGTCATGCCCGCAACCCTTTGTCCGTTGTATTAACCTGCCCACCCTGTTGTGACCACCCGCGCCGGCGAAAATTCCGCCGGCCAGCGGCCCTACTTCACCGTATCGGTCCGGCTGACCAGAACCTTGTCGACCAGACCGTAGTTTACCGCCTGTTCGCCGGAAAGGAAGTTGTCGCGATCAGTATCCTTTTCGATGGTGGCAACGTCCTGGCCGGTATGCTTGGCGAGGATCGCATTGAGCTTGCCCTTCAGGAACAGGATTTCCTTGGCATGGATCTCGATGTCCGAGGCCTGCCCCTGGAAGCCGCCCATCGGCTGGTGGATCATCACCCGCGAATTGGGCAGGACGAAACGCTTGCCCTTGGCGCCCGCCGTCAGCAGCAGCGCGCCCATGCTGGCCGCCTGGCCCACGCACAGCGTCGACACGTCCGGCTTGATGAACTGCATGGTGTCGTAGATCGCCATGCCGGCGGTCACCGACCCGCCCGGCGAATTGATGTAGAAGGAGATGTCCTTGTCAGGATTCTCGGACTCCAGGAACAGCAGCTGGGCGACGATCAGGTTGGCCGTCACCTCGTTGACGGGGCCGACCAGGAACACCACACGCTCCTTCAGCAGGCGCGAATAGATGTCGTAAGCGCGCTCGCCGCGGCCGCTCTGCTCGATCACCATCGGGATCATGCCGAGGCCCTGCGGCTCCATCATCGCCTGCGGTTCGAAATAACGCGTCATTGGGTATTCCCCATCAATTCATCAAAGGTCACGGCCTTGTCCTCGACTTTGGCGGTCGCCAGTGCCCAGGTCACGACATTTTCCTCAAGAACCACGGACTCGATGTCGCGCAGGCGGTCCGGCGACTGGTAGAACCACTTCACCACCTCCTGCGGATGCTCGTAGCTCTGCGCCTGCTCTTCCACCGCGGCGCGCACCTGCTCCGGCTTGGCCTGCAGATTCTGCTTCTGCACCACCTCGGAGAGGATCAGCCCGAGGCTGACCCGGCGCTGCGCCTGCTTCTCGAACAGGTCCGCCGGCAGCGGCATGTCATCGCGCACCGGGATGCCGCGGGATGCCAGGTCCTGCTTCGCCATCTCGCGCAGGCGGTCGATCTCCATGTCGATCAGCGACTTCGGCACCTCGAGGCTGGTCGCCGCGAGCAGCGCATCCATCACCTGCTCCTTGACCTTCGCCTTCAGCCGCATCTTGACCTCGCGCTCGAGGTTGCCGCGGACTTCAGCGCGCATTTTCGCCAGGTCGCCATCCTCGATGCCCAGCGTCTTCGCGAATTCCGCATCGATCGCCGGCAGCTTGGGCGCCGCCACCTCATTGACCTTCACCTCGAACACCGCCAACTTGCCGGCCACTTCCTTGCCGGCATAGTCGTCCGGGAATTTCAGTTCGAAACTCTTGCTGTCGCCGGCCTTCATGCCCGGCAGGGCTTTCTCGAACTCCGGCAGGAAACGGCCTTCGCCCAGCACCACCGGCTGGCCCTCGGCCTTGCCACCGGCGAACTCCGTGCCGTCGATCTTCCCGACGTAGTCCATCGTCACCCGGTCACCCTTCTCCGCCGCGCGCTCGACCTTCTCGAAGCTCACGCGCTGCTTGCGCATGATCTCCAGCGTCTTGTCGACATCGGCATCAGACACCTCCAGCACCGGCCGCGACAGCGTGGACTTGGCCACGTCGCCGACCACCACTTCGGGATAAACCTCGAAAGTGGCGCTGTACTGGAACTGCTCGGCACCGTCCGCAGGCGGCACCGCATCGAATTTCGGGTAACCGGCAACGCGCAGCTTCTGCTCGTTCACGGCATCGCCAAAGGTTTTCTGCAGCGTGTCGCCGAGAACCTCCTGGCGCACCTGCGGGCCGTACTGCTGGGCCACCACCTTCAGCGGCACCTTGCCCGGCCGGAAACCGGACATCTTGACGGTCCGCGCCAGACGCTTGAGGCGGTTTTCCACCTCGCCATTGATTTCCGCCATGGGCACCGCAATGCTCAGCTTGCGTTCCAGGCTGCCCAGCGTTTCCAGATTCGCTTGCATCAATTCATTCCCTGTTGAGTTTCCGTGGTGTCAGTGCGGTCTGGTGCGAAAGGAGGGACTCGAACCCACACGCCTCGCGGCGCCAGAACCTAAATCTGGTGCGTCTACCAATTCCGCCACTTTCGCGCTGCAACATGCATCCGGCCTGCCGGTGCCTGTGCCGCCTGTCTGACGCGTCTTGCAACCCCTTGATTGTAATATACTCGCGGCTTCGGCGACATGGCCCCGGAGCAGCGTTCTCCGCGGGAAATCCGCGCCAAGCCCTTGATGGCAATCTCTTTTCCGGATCCCGTGGCCGTCGATCACTACGAAAACTTCCCCGTTGCGTCGATCCTGCTGCCGCGACGCCTGCGCCGCCCCGTAGCCCTCATTTACCGCTTCGCCCGCGAATCCGACGACTTTGCCGACGAAGGCGATGCCCCGGATGCTGAACGCCTGGCGCAGCTGGCCAGTTTCAGCCGCGAACTTCACCGCATGGAACGGGGTGAAAAACCGCTCATCCCCTGGTTTGCCGACCTTGCCGCAGTGATCCGCGAGCATGATCTGCCGCTGGCTGCCTTCCACGACCTGCTGTCGGCCTTCGCCCAGGACGTGACCGTCAAGCGCTACGCCACCTACGCCGAGGTGCTCGACTACTGCCGCCGCTCCGCCGACCCGGTCGGCCGCCTGCTGCTGGTGCTCTACGGCGCCGCCACGCCGAAGAACCTCGAATACTCCAGCGCCATCTGCTCCAGCCTGCAGCTGATCAACTTTTGGCAGGACGTCGCCATCGACTGGCAGAAGGACCGCGTCTACTTCCCGCAGGACGAAATGCAGCGCTACGGCATCAGCGAGGCGCAGATCGCAGCCGGCGACTGCGGCGGCCGCTGGAGAGAGTTCATGACCTTCCAGACCGGACGCACCCGCGCACTGCTCGACTCCGGCCGGCCTCTGGGCCGCATCCTCAAGGGACGCATCGGTCTCGAGATGCGCATGATCATCGCCGGCGGCGCGCGTATCCTCGACCGCATCGACGCCGTCGGTGGCGACGTGTTCCGCCGCCGCCCGGTGCTGACCAAACCCGACTGGGCGCTGATGTTCGGGCGCTCGCTGCTGACATGACGGACGCCCACCAGTACTGCCAGGACAAGGCCGCCGCCAGCGGCTCGAGCTTCTATTACAGCTTCATGTTCCTGCCGCCGGAACGGCGGCAGGCGATCACCGCGCTCTACGCCTATTGCCGTGAAGTCGATGACGTCGTCGATGAATGCAGCGATCCCGGCGTCGCGCGGACCAAGCTCGTCTGGTGGCGCGAGGAGCTACGCCGGCTCTACGCCGGCAACCCGCAGCATCCGGTAACCCGTGCGCTGGCCGACGCGGTCGGCAGCTACGGCATCACCGAGGAGCAGCTCGCCACGGTCATCGACGGCATGGCGATGGACCTCGAATACAACCGCTACCCCGATTTCGACACGCTGAAACTCTACTGCCACCGCGTCGCCGGCATTGTCGGCCTGATGTCGGCGCGGATTTTCGGCTACAGCGACCCGCGCACACTGGACTACGCGGAGCAGCTTGGCCTCGCCTTCCAGCTGACCAACATCATCCGCGACATCGGCGAGGACGCGCGCCGCAACCGCGTCTACCTGCCGCTCGATGAACTCGCCGCCGCCGGCATCGAAGCCTCGCAGATCGTCCATGGCGGCGCCGCGCTGCAGGCGCAGGACAACTTCCGGGAACTGATGACCCGGCAGGTCAAACGTGCGCTGGACACCTATGAACAGGCCTTTGCGCTGCTGCCGCCGCAGGACCGCAAGCCGCAGCTGCCAGGCATCATCATGGCGGCGATCTACCGCACGCTGCTGGAGGAAATCCGCGACGACGGCTGCCGCGTGCTGACCCAGCGCACCTCGCTGACGCCATTGCGCAAGCTGTGGATTGCTTGGCGAACCTGGATGAAGGAGTAACTGGTAATTCGTGATCAAGGTTTTTGAAACGGGGAAATGACGCAATGGAACTGGAACTGAACAACAAGACCGCACTCGTCACCGGCACCAGCCAGGGCATCGGCCGCTGCATCGCGAAAATGCTCGCTGCGGAAGGCGTGAAAGTCTGCGTCGCCGCGCGCCGCCGCAAGCTGCTGGAGGAACTCGCCTCTGAAATCACCGCCGCCGGCGGCAAAGCGCCGGCCATCGTCGAAATCGACATCATGCAGGACGGCGCACCGCAGAAACTGGCCGATGCCGCGCGCGCGGCGCTGGGACACATCGACATCCTGGTCAACAGCGCCGGCGGCAGCCGCCCGGCGATTCCCATCGACGCCCCGGAAGAGGAATGGGAAAGCGTGATGACGCTCAACTTCGTGCGCGTGCGCCAGCTGACTCATGCCGTGCTGCCCGACATGATCCGCAACAAATGGGGCCGCGTGATCAACCTCTCCGGCAAGTCCGAGCCTGATTCGCTGCTCGCGGCGACACCGGCGAAAGCCGCCATTCACGGCTGGTCCAAGGGCCTGTCGCGTGAAGTCGGCCGACACGGCATCACCGTCAACTGCCTCGCCCCCGGCCGCATCATGAGCGAGCAGATTCGCCGCAAGTACTCGCCCGAGTTCCGCGCCCACGAGGAAAAACACGAAATTCCGCTGGGCCGTTACGGCGAACCGGAGGAAATCGCCGCGATGGCGGTATTCCTCGCCTCGGCGCGCGGCAGCTACGTGACCGGTACCGTAATTCCGGTCGATGGCGGCATGCGCCGGTATGCCTTCTAAAAATATCATAATAATCAAATACTTATTTAATATTTGCCACCTGTAAATCGCGATTTTGCACGACGTCACATGAGCAATTCGACCCGGCAGCCCTCCCCCTCCGCAGAGACAACGGCCTGGCACCAGATGGACGGCGACGCCGTCCTCGCGGCGCTCGGCAGCAACGCCCGCACGGGGCTGTCCGCGGCGGCGGCGGCACAGCGGCTGAGCGAGCATGGCGCCAACGAACTGGCGCCGCCGCCGAAACGGCCGTCCTGGCTGCGTTTCCTGCTGCAGTTCCACAACGTGCTGATTTACGTGATGCTCGGCTCGGCCATCATCACGGCGCTGCTGCAGCACTGGATCGACACCGGCGTGCTGCTCGGCGCCGTGATCATCAACGCCATCATCGGCCACATCCAGGAAGGCAAG
>JAEYXO010000122.1 GCA_023431245.1 Pseudomonadota bacterium
CCCAGCCTGTCGCTGCCGCTGCAGAACGCGTTTGCCTTCGTGACGCCGAAAATCGGCGCCCACATCACGCGCTACGCGATGGGCGGCAACAACACGGCCAACCTGGAGGACCGCACGCGGACGCTGCCGATATTCAGCGCGGAAACCGGGGTCGTGTTCGAACGCGAAATGCAGGCCGGCGGCCAGGCCCTGATACAGACGCTGGAGCCCAAGGCCTACTACGTCTACATCCCGTACAAGGACCAGAGCCGCCTGCCCAATTTCGAAAGCGGGCTGCAGGACGTCAATTTCGCGACCCTGTTCTCGGAAAACCAGTTCAGCGGCAGCGACCGCATCAACGATGCCAACCAGCTGACCGCCGGCGTCAGCTCCCGTTTCATCGACGCCGCCACCGGCATCGAGCGACTGCGCGTGGCGCTGGCGCAGCGTTATTACTTCGAACCGCAGCAGGTGACGCTGCCGGGGGTCGCCCCCCGCGCGCGCGACAGCAACAGTTCCGACCTGCTCGCGGTGATCAGCGGCAACATCGCGAAAAACTGGACCACCGAAGCGGGCTGGCAGTACAACACCGACCTCAAGCAGGTCCAGAAATTCAACATTGCCGGGCGTTACCAGCCGCAGGCCGGCAAGGTGCTGAACCTGGCCTATCGCGACACCATCAACACCCTGCGCCAGGCCGACGTATCGGCGCAATGGCCGATCGACGGCCGCTGGACCGCCGTCGCCCGCTGGAACTATTCGATGCGCGACAACCGGACCCTGGAGGCGCTGGCCGGCGTCGAATACAATGACCGCTGCTGGGCCCTGCGCATCGTCGGACACCGCTTTGCCACCACGACCTCGGCGGCCAGCACCTCGATTTTCGTCCAGCTTGAACTGAGCGGCATCTCGCGCATCGGCACCAACCCGACGGAAGTCCTGTTCCGCAACATCAGCGGCTACAAGTCGCTGGATCCCCGCGCGGCGGCGCCGGTCCAATACAATGTACCGGGCGTGTTCTAGCCCGCCGCGCCGAACAACCCGAACTCCCTGGATTCAACATGCCATCGCGATTCTTCATGTTCCTGCTCTGCACCGCCCTGGTGGCCGCCGCCGGCCCGGCGGCCCACGCACAGGGTGCCAAACCGCGCGCCATCGTCACCATCGACAGCATCGTCGCCGTCGTCAACGATGAAATCATCACCCGCCAGGAACTCGCCGCCCGCGTCGATTTTGCGTTCCGGCAGCTGCGCCAGCAGGGCACCCCGCCGCCGCCGCGCGAGGTCATCGAGCGCCAGCTGCTCGAACGCCTGATCGGGGACCGGGTGCAGATGCAGCATGCGCGCAACATCGGCATGCGCGTCGATGACGCGGAACTCGACAAGGCGCTGGCGCGCATCGCCGCGGAAAACAAGCTCACTCCGGCACAGCTGCGCGCAACGCTGGAACGCGACGGCGTGCCCTTCGACAAGTTCCGCGAGGACATCCGCAGCGAGATCACGCTGGCGCGGCTGCGCGAGCGCGAGGTCGCGCAGAAAATCGTCATCACCGAGTCCGAGATCGACAACTTCATCCAGAACCAGCAGGCGCAGCCGGGCCGCGGCGACGAGTTCAACGTGTCGCACGTGCTGGTCTCGGTGCCGGAAAACGCCTCGCCGGAGCAACTGCAGGCACGACGCGCCCGCGCGGAACAGGCGCTGGCGCAGCTCAAGGGCGGCGCCGATTTCCGCCAGGTTGCCGCGGCATTTTCCGACGCACCCGAAGCACTGCAGGGCGGCCTGCTCGGCTGGCGGGAGAGCGAACGGCTGCCGACACTGTTTCTCGAAGCCCTGCGCCCGCTGCAGGCCGGCCAGCTGACCGAGCTGCTGCGCAGCCCCAACGGCTTCCACATCCTCCGGCTCAACGAACGCCGCGGCGGCCAGGCGCCGATCATGGTCCAGCAGACCCGCGCGCGCCACATCCTGATCAAGACCAACGAGCTGGTGTCCGAAACCGAAGCGCGCAACCGCCTGCTGGCGCTGAAGGAAAGGCTCGACAACAAGGCCGATTTCGCCGAGCTGGCGCGCGCCAATTCGGAAGACGGCAGCGCCTCCCGCGGCGGCGACCTCGGCTGGCTCAACGCCGGCGACACCGTGCCGGAGTTCGAGCAGGCCATGAATGCCCTGAAGCCGGGCGAAATCAGCGCCCCGGTGCGCAGCCCCTTCGGCTGGCACGTGATCGAAGTGCTGGAACGCCGCAGCCAGGACATGACCCGCGAAGGACAGCGGATGAACGCGCGCCAGGCGCTGCGCGAACGCAAGACCGACGAGGCCTACCAGGAATGGGTGCGCCAGCTGCGCGACAGCGCCTACGTCGAGCAGCGCCTTGAAGAAAGATAACGCGGCGCCCGCGCCATGAATTCCGCCGGGCCGACCTCCCCGCTGATAGCCGTCACCGCAGGCGAGCCTGCGGGAATCGGCCCGGAGCTTTGCGCGATGCTGGCCCGGCACAGCCTCCCGGCGCGCGTGGTGTTCATTGCCGATGAAGGGTTGCTGCGCGAACGTGCCGGCGCCGCAGGCCTGCCGGACCACGCATGGCCGCGCTGGGGCGGCCCCGCCGATCCCTCCGCTTTTTCCGTGCTGCATCTGCCGCTGGCCCGGCCCGCGCAAGCGGGCGTTCTTGACCCGGCCAACAGCCCCTATGTGCTGCGCACGCTGGAAACCGCCGCCGACGGCTGCCGTGACGGCCGGTTTGACGCGATGGCCACCGCGCCGGTGCACAAGGCGGTCATCAACGACGCCGGCATTCCCTTCACCGGCCACACCGAATTCCTGGCTGAACGGCTGGGGGCGCCGCAGGTGGTGATGATGCTCGCCGGCGGCGGCATGCGCGTCGCGCTGGCCACCACCCACCTGCCGCTGCAGGACATCGCCGCCGCGATCACCCGCGACGGGCTGGAGCGCACATTGCGCGTGCTGCACGGGGACCTTGTTGCCCGCTTCGCCATCGCCAGGCCGCGGATCCTCGTCGCCGGACTCAACCCGCATGCCGGCGAAGCGGGACATCTGGGCCGCGAGGAAATCGACATCATCGTGCCGGTGCTCGAGCGCCTGCGCGGCGAAGGTTACGCGCTCGAAGGCCCGCTGCCCGCCGACACGCTGTTCCAGCCCGAGCGGCTGAAACACTGCGACTGCGTGCTGGCGATGTACCACGACCAGGGGCTGCCGGTGCTCAAGTACGCGAGTTTCGGCGGCGGCATCAACATCACGCTCGGCCTGCCCATCATCCGCACCTCGGTCGACCACGGCACCGCCCTGGAACTCGCCGGCAGCGGCAGGGCCAGCTGCGAAAGCCTGTTGGCGGCGGTTGAACTCGCCGCCGAACTGGCACGGCACGGCCGGCGCACCGCATGAGCGGGAGCGCGCCCCGGCACATTCCGCGAAAACGGTTCGGCCAGAATTTCCTGGTCGACGACGGCATCATCGCCGGCATCATCGAGGCCGTCCGGCCGCAGCACGGCGATCCGGTCGTGGAAATCGGGCCCGGCCTCGGCGCACTCACCGTGCCGCTGCTCGACCGGCTTGACCGCCTGCATGTCATCGAAATCGACCGCGACCTGATCGCGCGGCTGCGCAGTCTCCACGCCCCGGAGCGGCTGGTGATCCACGAGGGCGATGTGCTGGAATTCGATTTCGCGGCGCTGGATGACCGGTTGCGCGTGATCGGCAACCTGCCCTACAACATCTCCACGCCGCTGCTGTTCCGCCTCGCCGCCTTCGCCGGCCGCATCCGCGACATTCACGTGATGCTGCAGAAGGAAGTGGTCGAACGCATGATCGCGGCGCCCGGCGACGCCGAATTCAGCCGGCTGTCGGTGATGCTGCAGTACCGCTTCGACATGGAAAAGCTGTTCGATGTGCCGCCGGAATCCTTCGATCCGGCGCCGAAGGTCGACTCCGCCGTGGTGCGGCTGATGCCTTTCGCGGTGCTGCCGCACCCTGCGCGCGACGAGGCGATGCTGGCGGAAGTCGTCGCCCGCGCCTTCGGCCAGCGCCGCAAGACCCTGCGCAACACATTGAAGGGAATGATTGACGCGGAACGGCTCGCCCGGCTCGGCATCGATGCCGGCGCAAGGGCGCAGGAACTCGCCGTCGCGGATTTCGTGCGCATCGCCGACGCCCTTGCGGCGCCGGCCTGAATCTCAGCCCGCAGCCTTGCGCTGCACGAACTCGATCTTGTAGCCGTCCGGGTCTTCGACGAAAGCGATCACCGTGGTGCCGTGTTTCATCGGCCCCGGCTCGCGCGTGACCCTGCCGCCGCGTTTTCGCACCTCGTCACAGGCCTTGTATGCATCCTCGACTTCCACCGCGACATGGCCGAAACCGCTGCCCATGTCGTAGGACTTGGTGTCCCAGTTGTGGGTCAGCTCGAGCACTGCGGCGCGGGATTCGTCGTCATAGCCGACAAAGGCGTTGGTGAAGCGGCCGCCGGGATAGTCGGTCTTCCGCAGCAGCTTCATGCCCAGCACCTGGGTGTAAAAGTCGATCGAGCGCTGCAGGTCGCCGACGCGGATCATGGTGTGCAACAGCCTCATCGCCCGCGACCCCTCAGATCTGCACCATCTCGAAATCCTCCTTGCGCGCGCCGCATTCCGGACAGGTCCAGTTCATCGGCACATCTTCCCACTTGGTGCCCGCGGCAATGCCTTCATCCGGAACACCGGCGGCCTCGTCATAGATATAGCCGCAGATCAAACACATGTATTTGCGGTACTGCCCGTTGTCGGTGGTCATCAGCGTCTTTTGGGTGACTTCTGGGTTATTAAGCTACAATCAGCTCGACATTCTAGCTGATCCCTCCACCGCGCCCCAAT
>JAEYXO010000127.1 GCA_023431245.1 Pseudomonadota bacterium
GGCGATGCCCTCGGCGCAGAAACTCGCCGCCGAGAAAAACATCGACACCGCTTCGATCAGCGGCAGCGGCCGCGGCGGCCGCGTCACCAAGGGCGACGTGCTGCAGGCGGCCCAGGGCGGCGCCAAAGCCGCCCCCCCGGCGGTGCCCGCCGCAGCGGCGGCGCGTCCGGCACCGGTGGTTGACCTCGGCGATCTCGGCGAGCGTCCGGAACAGCGTGTGCCGATGTCGCGCCTGCGCGCACGCATTGCCGAGCGCCTGGTGCAGTCCCAGTCCACCGCGGCGATCCTGACCACGTTCAACGAGGTCAACATGCAGCCGGTGATGGACCTGCGCAACAGGTACAAGGACCGCTTCGAGAAGGAACACGGCGTCAAGCTGGGTTTCATGTCCTTCTTCGTAAAGGCCGCGGTGCACGCGCTGAAGAAATACCCGGTGGTCAATGCCTCGGTCGACGGCAACGACATCGTCTACCACGGCTACTTCGACATCGGTATCGCGGTGGGCAGCCCGCGCGGCCTGGTGGTGCCGATCCTGCGCAACTGCGACCAGATGACGCTCGCCGACATCGAGAAGCAGATCGCCGAATTCGGCAAACGCGCCCAGGACGGCAAGCTGACCATCGAGGAACTCACCGGCGGCACCTTCTCGATCTCCAACGGCGGCGTGTTCGGCTCGATGCTGTCGACCCCGATCATCAACCCGCCGCAGAGCGCGATCCTCGGCGTGCACGCGACCAAGGAGCGTCCGGTGGTGGAGAACGGCCAGATCGTGATCCGGCCGATGAACTACCTCGCGCTGTCGTACGACCACCGCATCATCGACGGCCGCGAAGCCGTGCTGTCGCTGGTGGCGATGAAAGAGGCGCTGGAAGACCCGGCGCGGCTGCTGCTCGACATTTAAGGCGGTAAACGGTGATTGGTGATCGGTAAATGGTGTGGAGCACCATTGCCGGCCAGTCACCAATTACCAGTCACCAATCACCGGTTTGAAAATCATGTCCAAATCATTCGACGTAGTGGTCATCGGCGCCGGCCCCGGCGGATACATTGCCGCGATCCGTGCTGCACAACTGGGGATGCAGGTCGCCTGCATTGACGAATGGAGCACGCCCGAGGGCAAACCCGCGCCCGGCGGCACCTGCACCAACGTCGGCTGCATCCCGTCGAAGGCGCTGCTGCAGTCCTCGGAGAATTTTGAACACGCCGGCCATGCCTTTGCCGACCACGGCATCCAGGTCAAGGGCCTTGCCATCGATGTCGCGCAGATGCTGAAGCGCAAGGACAAGGTGGTGAAGCAGAACAACGAGGGGATCCTGTACCTCTTCAAGAAGAACAAGGTGACCTTTTTCCACGGCCGCGGCGCCTTCGCCGGCGGCTCGGCCGGCGCTTGGCAGATCCAGGTGTCGGGCAAGACCGCGGATGTGCTGACCGCGAAACACGTGGTCATCGCCACCGGTTCGAATCCGCGCGCGCTGCCCGACGTGCCTTTCGACAACAAGCTGATTCTCGACAACGCCGGCGCGCTCGCGATCGGCGAGACACCCAAGAGGCTGGGCGTGATCGGCGCCGGCGTCATCGGGCTCGAGATGGGCAGCGTCTGGCGCCGGCTGGGCGCCGAAGTCACGGTGCTCGAAGCGCTGCCGGCCTTCCTCGGCGCGGTCGACGAACAGGTGGCGAAGGAAGCCCTGAAGGTCTTCACCAAGCAGGGCCTCGCGATCCATACCGGCGTCAAGGTCGGCAGGATCACGGCGAAAAAGAACGTCAGCGTCGAGTACACCGACAGTGCCGGTGCGGCGCAAACCCTGACCGTGGACAGGCTGATCGTGTCGATCGGCCGCGTACCCAACACCAATGGCCTCAACGGCAATGCGGTGGGGCTCAAGATTGACGAGCGCGGCTTTGTTGCCGTGGACGGTGACTGCAAAACCAATCTCGGCAATGTCTGGGCCGTGGGCGACGTCGTGCGCGGGCCGATGCTCGCGCACAAGGCCGAGGAGGAAGGTGTCGCGGTGGCCGAGCGCATCGCCGGAAAACACGGCCACGTCGATTTCAACACCGTGCCCTGGGTCATCTACACCTCGCCGGAGATCGCCTGGGTCGGCAAGACCGAGCAGCAGCTGAAGCAGGAGGGCGTCAAATACCGCGCCGGCTCCTTCCCGTTCATGGCCAACGGTCGCGCACGGGCGCTGGGCGACACCACCGGTTTCGTCAAATTCCTCGCCGATGCGGCAACCGACCGCATCCTCGGCGTGCATATCATCGGCCCGATGGCTTCCGAGCTGATCGCCGAAGCCGTGGTGGCGATGGAATTCGGCGCTGCTGCTGAAGACATCGCGCTGATCTGCCATGCCCACCCCTCGCTGTCGGAGGCGATGAAGGAAGCGGCGCTGGCGGTCGACAACCGCACGCTCAACCTGTAACGCACGGCGCGGTCCAGTCGCGCCGGTTTCCGGGCTTTCCACTTGGCCGCCGATTTTCTCCAGTTCCTGCGCGCCCGCGCCGCCGAGCACGGCTTCACGCCCGACGAGGCCCAGCTTGCCGCGGCGCGCGAGCTGCAGCGCGTCCATGACGACCTCGATCGCACCCAGCAGCGGCGCGGCCTGCTGAGTTTCCTCAGCCGCAGCCGCAGCGTGCGCGGCGTCTACCTGTGGGGCGGTGTCGGCCGCGGCAAGAGTTTCCTGATGGACGGCTTCTTCGCCTTCGTGCCGGACGTGGCCAAGAAGCGCGTGCATTTCCACCGTTTCATGCAGGAAATTCACAAGGCGCTGCTGGCCCACCAGGGCAACGAGTCGCCGATGGCGCTGGTCGCGCGCGATATTGCCGCGGAAGCACGGATTCTCTGCCTCGACGAATTCCACGTCACCGACATCACCGACGCGATGCTGATGCGGCGCCTGCTAGAAGGCCTGATGGACGAGGGCGTGGTGCTGCTGACAACCTCCAACTTCGAGCCACGGGAACTCTACCGGCATGGCCTGCAGCGGGTGATGTTCCTGCCGGCGATCGACCTGATTCTCGAACGCATGGCCGTGGTCAACGTCGATACCGGCACCGACTACCGGTTGCGCGAGCTGGAGAAGGCCGGCACCTACCACCTCGGGCCCGATGCCGATGCGCGGCTGGCCGATGCCTTCGGCCACATCGCCAGCGATGCCGGGGACGACATGCCACTCGACATCGAGGACCGGCTGATCCGCGGGCGCCGCCAGGCGCCGGGCGTGGCCTGGTTCGATTTTCCCGAACTCTGCGCCGGACCGCGCGGCAAGCCCGATTACATCGAACTGTCGCGGCGCTACCACACGGTGCTGATCTCCGGCGTGCCGTGCTTCACCGAAAGCGACGGCGACACGCTGCGCCGCTTCGTCTGGCTGGTCGACGAGTTTTACGACCGGCGGGTCAAGCTGATGCTCGGCGCTGCGGTGCCGGTGGAGGAGCTGGTCGCCGAGGCCACCGACAGCGACGGCTTTCAGGCCCACCTCAATGCCTCGCTGAAGGAACGTCTGGCGAGCCGGCTCACCGAAATGCAGACCCGGCAGTACCTGGCACAGCCGCACCTGCCCTGATTGGTCG
>JAEYXO010000289.1 GCA_023431245.1 Pseudomonadota bacterium
CGGCCCCATGCGCAACCGCGGCATGGGTCACATGTTCCTGCACCTCAACCGCAACAAGAAAAGCATCGTGCTCGACCTCAAGCAGGCCGGCGGGCGCGACGCCCTGCTGCGCATTGCGGCCAAAGCCGACGTACTGATCTACAACATCCGGCCGCAGGCCATGCAGCGGCTGCGCCTGGGTTACGCCGAGGTCGCCGCGGCCAATCCGCGCATCATCTATGTCGGCGCCTACGGTTACGGCCAGCAGGGCCCTTACGCGGCCAAACCCGCCTACGACGACCTGATCCAGGCCATGACCGGCCTGCCCTGGCTCGCACAGCAGGCCGGATCCGCCGACCCCCGCTACATCCCGGCAACGCTGGCCGATCGCATCGTCGGCCTGCATGCCGCCTACGCGGTCACCACCGCACTTTATGAACGCGAACGCACCGGCCAGGGCCAGGCCGTCGAGGTGCCGATGTTCGAGTGCATGAGCCAGATGATCCTCGGCGACCATTTCGGCGGCCGCAGCTTCGAGCCCCCGATCGGGGGCTCCGGCTACGCCCGCGTGCTGGCGCCGGAGCGCCGCCCCTTCCGCACCCGCGACGGCCATGTCTGCGTGCTGATGTACAACGACAAACAGTGGCAGGGGTTTTTCCGCCTGATCGGACGCGAAGACCTGTTCCGCGACGACCCGCGCTTCAACAGCCACGAAAACCGCTCGGCCCGCATCGCCGAAGCCAACGCATTCGTGGCCGGGGAAATGCTCAAGCGCAGCACCGCGGAGTGGCTGCAGGCGCTGGACGAAGCCGACATTCCCTGCGCACCGATGAACTCGATCGACCAGGTCATCGATGACGCGCACCTCCGTGCCAGCGGTTTCGTGCGCGAGGAACAGCATCCCACCGAAGGCCGGCTGCGCACCACGGCCGCCGCAACACAGTGGTCACGCACCGCCCCGTCCCCGCAGCGCGGCGCCCCGCGGCTGGGCGAACACGGCGCCGAAGTGCTGCGTGCCGCCGGCTACGGCGACGAGGAAATCCGCGCCCTCGCCGCCGCCGGTGCAACCGTCCTGCCCGACTGAAGGATCACCACGGTGGATTTCGAGTTCTCCGACGACCAGCGCGCGATACGCGACGCGATCGAACGGGTCTGCGCCCGTTTCGGCGCGGACTACTGGCTGAAGAAAGACCGCGACGGCGGTTTCCCCCATGAATTTCATGCCGCCATCGCCGCCGACGGCTGGCTCGGCATTGCCATGCCCGAACAGTACGGGGGCAGCGGGCTCGGCATCACCGAGGCCGCGTTGATGATGGAAACCATTGCCGCTTCGGGTGCCGGCTTCTCCGGCGCCTCCGCGGTGCACATGAACATCTTCGGCCTGCACCCGGTGGTGGTGTATGCCTCGGACGAGCAGAAAAAACGCTGGCTGCCGCCGCTGATCGCCGGGCAGGACAAGGCCTGCTTCGGCGTCACCGAACCCGGCGCCGGACTCAACACGACCCGCCTGGCCACACGCGCGGTGCGCGACGGCGACGATTACCTGATCTCGGGACAGAAGGTGTGGATCTCGACGGCGCAGGTCGCCAGCAAGATCCTGCTGCTGGCACGCACGACGCCGCTGGAGGAGACGAAGAATCCGGCCGACGGCCTGACGCTGTTTTATGCCGATATCGACCGCAGCAAATTTGAAGCCCGCGAAATCGACAAGATGGGTCGCAAGGCGGTGGATTCGAACCAGGTGTTCATCGACGGCATGCGTGTTCCGGCCGCCGACCGCATCGGCGAGGAAGGCAGGGGATTCCGCTACATCCTCGACGGCCTCAACCCCGAACGCATCCTGGTCGCCGCCGAAGCCGCCGGACTGGGCCGCGCGGCGCTGGAGCGCGCGGCGCGTTATGCCAATGAACGCATCGTGTTTGACCGGCCGATCGGCCAGAACCAGGCCATCCAGCACCCGCTGGCGCAGCGCTGGATCGAACTGGAGGCGGCGCGCCTGCTCACCTACCGGGCCGCAAGCCTCTACGATGCCGGCAAACCCTGCGGTGCCGAAGCCAACGCCGCGAAATATTTCGCCGGCGAAGCCGGCTTCAAGGCCTGCGAAACCGCGGTGCTGACCCACGGCGGCATGGGCTACGCGAAGGAATTCCACGTCGAGCGCTATTTCCGCGAGGCGATGATCGCGCGCATTGCACCGGTCAGCCCGCAGCTGATCCTCTGCCATATCGCCGAGCGTGTGCTCGGACTGCCGAAATCGTACTAGCCGCGCCGCGCACCGTGCTGCTGCAGCAGCTGCCGCACCGCCTCGACACCGGCGGTCATGTCCTCGCCCGGCTGCACCAGTGGCAGAAAACCGGTGACCCGGTGCCGGTAATTGAAATACACCGGCAGGATCGGCACACCGGCACTGCGGGCGATGCGGTAGAACCCTGACTTGAAACGCGCCCCCGCCCTGCGCGTGCCCTCCGGAGTGATCGCAAGCCAGAGTTGCCCGCGCCGGCTGAATTCCCCCGCCATCACGGCGGCGAGGTCTTCGGGGCGCTCGCGATTCACCGGGATTCCGCCCAGCCAGCGCAGGAAGGGACCCAGCGGCCAGAAAAACAGCGTGTGTTTGGCGATGAACGACACCCGCAGCCCGAGCACGAACAGGAAAGCCGCACCGATGACAAAGTCCCAGCTGGAGGAATGCGGCGCCACGGCGACCACCAGCCGCGGACTGTCGGGGAAATGGCCTTCCGCACGCCAGCGCATGAGCCACAGCACCAGACGTCCCAGCAGCGCCAGCGGGCCGTAGCCGCGGCGCGGCACCGCGGGACCGACGCGGATGTCAGCCGCGGCCACCCGCAACCCGGCAGGATTGCTCATGCAGCGCCCCTCCGACATGGCCGCTGTCGCGCAGAACAGCGGAAGGTTTTATATAACTATTTGTTTTTAAACAATTTTTTAATCACAGCCGGTCAATCACATAGGGCCGGTCGTGTTCCAGTGACGGCATCATGCTGCGGATCTTCGCGACCCGCGCCGGATCAATGTCGGCATAGACGATGCCCGGCGCCTCGCCGCCGTCGGCGAGCACCTCGCCCCAAGGATCGACGATCAGCGCATGGCCGTAGGTCTGACGGTTGCCGGCGTGCTCGCCGCACATCGCCGGCGCAAAAATATAACAGGCGTTCTCGATCGCGCGCGCCTTGAGCAATGCATGCCAGTGCACCTTCCCGGTCTGGCGCTGGAAGGATGAGGGCACGGCAATGAACTGCGCGCCCTGCTGCGCCAGTGCGCGGAAAAGATGCGGGAAGCGCAGGTCATAACAGATCGTCATGCCGAGACTGCCCCAGGGCGTCGGCGCCACCACCGCGCGCTCTCCGGGACGGTACGACGACGACTCGCGGATCACCTTGCCATCGGGCAGCGTCACATCGAACATGTGGATCTTGTCGTACGCCGCGACCACCCTGCCGTCATCGGCGATCAGCAGGGACCGGTTGGCGATGCGTTCATCACCGGTTTTCAGGGTCAGCGACCCCAGCAGCAGCCAGACCTGCTGTTCGCGCGCGAGCGCCCGGAGCTGCGCCAGCGGCTCGCCGCCGTCTTCCGGCAGCGCCCGCTCGCGCATCACGCGACCGCTGCCATCCATCATCAGGCTGTATTCCGGCGTCAGCACGAATCGGGCGCCACCCCTCGCCGCTTCGGCCACCATGTCGCCGAGCGTGGCCAGGTTGGCGGCAAGGTCGTTGCCGGTGTTGATCTGCAGGCAGGCAATGCGGAAGGGGGAAGTCATGTCAGGCGAATGTCCGGTAAAGATTCAACAGGCAGGTTCGGGTGCGGCTTTGCAGTCTATCAATTTTCGCCGCGCCGCCGCCCGCCGCGGCAAGCGCTGCGCATCGGCCTACTCCGGTCCGACAAAACCGATGTAGGCGCCGCAGGCTTCGGCCGGCGTGGCGAGCATCGCGTGTTCTCCGGTATTGCGCACACCGCGCTCGAGGGGTGGCAGTCCCTGCTCCGCCATCCAGCGTGCGGCGGCCCCCATGCTGGAAGTGCGGTACAGGGCCTGGAAGGCGCCGGGACCGCGCTCCGACAGCGCGCGCGCCGCAGGGCCGTCGGCATAGGGCTGGACTATGCCGAGGCCGGTCGTGCCGAACTGGAATATGGCCATATGCGACATGATCACGGTACCTTTCTGCAGCGGCGGCGCGTCGATCCCGAGCATGCCGGCCAGCGCGCGGGCGCGGGCGGCAGCGTCTTCAACAACGATGTAGGCGCGCTCCAGTGCAAACACCGCGTTGGGATGCGTTGTTGCAGCCGGGCGGCGGCTGGCGGGCGTACCGAGGTGTTCGATGAACACCAGCGGCAGGCCCTGCCCGGCTTCCAGCGCGGCAAAGCGCCAGCGCAGTTCGCTGCCTTCGGGCGTGGTGCGCGCGCCGTCGACCGGATCGCTGATCGCGGCGCCGCGCGCGCGCATGGCCGCGACGTCGGCCACAAGGTCATCACTCGCCAGCGCGATGGCATAGATACCGCCGCCGTCCGCGATGAAACGCGCGAAAGCACCGCCGGATCTGCTCACAGCACGGTATTCGGCCTCATCGCGGATCGCCAGCAGTTCGAGGTAATCCGCGCTGTTCCGGGCCAGCGCGTTGTGCGTGCCGCGGCCGGCA
>JAEYXO010000218.1 GCA_023431245.1 Pseudomonadota bacterium
GCGGTCGAAACCGGTGATTTCCAGGGGCAGCATCACGTTGTCGAACACGCTGCGGTCGAACAGCAGCTTGTGGTCCTGGAATACCAGTCCGAAGTTGCGGCGCAGGTAGGGAATGCCGCGCGCGCGCAGCGTGCCGACATTCTGCCCGTTGACGACCACCGAACCCGCGGTCGGGCGCTCGATGGCCGCGATCAGCTTGAGCAGCGTGCTTTTGCCGGCGCCGGAATGGCCGGTGATGAACACCATCTCACCGGAACCGATGTCCAGGGAAATCCCGTTCAGCGCCTCGTGCCCGCCGGGATAGCGCTTGCTGACACTGCTGAGGGCAATATGGGTCACGCGTCGAGCAGTGCAGCGACAAAGTCTTCGGCGACGAAGGGCCGCAGGTCCCCGATGCCTTCGCCGACACCGATGAACCGCACCGGAATCGTCCTGCCCCCGGTGCGGCTGTGGGCGATGGCGGCAATCACCCCGCCCTTGGCCGTGCCGTCGAGCTTGGTCAGCGCGAGGCCGGTGACACCGATGGCGGCATCGAAGGCCGCGAGCTGGGCCAGCGCGTTCTGCCCGTTGTTTGCATCGAGCACCAGCAGGACTTCATGGGGCGCGCCGGGCAGCGCCTTGCCGACGACGCGTTTGACCTTGCGGATCTCGTCCATCAGGTGCAGCTGGGTGGGCAGCCTGCCCGCGGTGTCGGCGAGCACGATGTCGGTGCCCCGCGCCCTGGCGGCATTGACCGCATCGAAAATCACCGCGGCGGCGTCGCCGGAGGCCTGGCTGATCACCGTGACATTGTTGCGCTCGCCCCAGGTGGCCAGCTGTTCGCGGGCGGCGGCGCGGAAAGTGTCGCCGGCGGCGAGCAGCACCGATTTGCCCTGGCCCTGGAAATAATGGGCCAGCTTGCCGATGGAGGTGGTCTTGCCGGCGCCATTGACGCCCGCGAGCATGATGACGAAGGGCCGCTGGCCCGCGGTGTCCAGCGGCAGGGCCACGCCCTGCAGCAGTTCGAGCAGCGTTTCGCGCAGGCCGCTGCGCAGCTGCGCAGCGTCGGTGTAGCGCTCGCGGCGGGCGCGGGCGCGGAGGGCCTGCAGCAGGTGTCCGGTCGCGGCGACACCGACATCCGCGGTCAGCAGCGCGGTTTCCAGTTCCTCGTAGAACGTTTCATCGAGCCTGCGGCCGGGACTGAACAGGCTGCCCAGGCGTTCGCCGAGCCGGGCGCGGGTTTTGCCCAGCCCCTGCTGCAGTCGTTCGAGCCAGCCCGGCGCCGCTGCGGCCTTTTCGTCTTTTTTGCCGAAACCAAACATGGATGAGATGGTCTGACTCCGGCGGCGCATGGCGCTTTTGCGCCGGAGGTGAAGATTGAATTGGTTACAATTCTAACAGGCACCCTGACCCTGCATGGCGTCTGTCCGGGACGGCGTGCCCCACTTTTCGACAGGACACGATGAATCCAGCAATCCGTTTTCTGCAGGCGGTGTTGATCGCCTGCCTGCTGCCTGCGGGTCAGGCTGCGGCCGCTGCGCCGCAGGCGGTGGCCGAGCACGAACTGGCCAACGGCCTGCGCGTGATCGTCAAGCCCGACCGCCGCGCGCCCGTTGCCGTCACCATGGTCTGGTACCGCGTCGGCAGTGTCGACGAGCAGAATGGAGTCACGGGCGTTGCCCACGTGCTGGAGCACATGATGTTCAAGGGCACGAAGACGGTGGCGCCGGGCGAGTTTTCGAAGCTGATTGCGGCTGCCGGGGGGCGCGACAATGCCTTCACCAGCCGCGATTACACCGGGTACTTCCAGACGATGCACAAATCGGAGCTGCCGCTGTCCTTCCGCCTGGAGGCCGACCGGATGGCGAACCTGGTGCTGTCGCCTGAGGAGTTCGCCAAGGAAATCAAGGTGGTGATGGAAGAGCGGCGCTGGCGTACCGACGACCGGCCGCAATCCGTGCTCTACGAGCGGCTGATGGCCACGGCGCTGACCGCCCATCCCCACCGCAATCCCGTGATCGGCTGGATGAGTGACCTCGAGAATCTCACCGTCGAGGATACGCGCGCCTTCTACGATCAGTGGTACGCACCCAACAATGCCATCGTGGTGGTGGTCGGCGATGTTGTTCCGGCTGAGGTGTTTGCGCTGGCCGAACGCCATTTCGGCGGCATCGCGCGCAAGACCCTGCCGCCGCGCAAGCCGCAGGACGAGCCGCCGCAGCTGGGCATCAAGCGCCTGACCGTGAAGGTGCCGGCGGAGCAGCCGCAGGTGCTGATGGCCTACCGGGTGCCGAGGATGCGGGACCCGGATGCGGACTGGGAGAATTACGCCCTCGACATGCTGCAGGGCGTGCTGAGCGGCAACGATGCCGCGCGCCTGCCGCAGGCGCTGGTGAAGACGGAGCGCATGGCGGTGTCTGCCGGCGCGAGTTACGACGGCATCGGGCGCGGGCCGGGCTTCTTCTACCTGAGCGGCACGCCGGTCAGCGGCCGCAGCGCGGCAGACGTTGAGCAGGGCCTGCGCCGCGAGATCCGGCGCATTGTCGACGAAGGCGTCACTGCCGAGGAACTCGAGCGCGTCAAGGCACAGGTGATCGCCGCGCAGGTTTACCAGCGTGACTCGATGTTTTTCCAGGCGCGGATGATCGGCTGGCTGGAAACGGTGGGTTTGCCGCACCGCGTGCTCGACCTGTTTGTCGAAAAGCTGCAGAACGTGACTTCCGATCAGGTGCGGGAGGTGGCCCGCAAGTACCTGATCGATGACCGGTTGACGGTCGCCTACCTTGATCCGCAACCCCTTGAAGGCGGGGCGCGCAAATCCGCGCCCCCTGCAGGAGTGCGCCATGGCAACTGAAATCAAATCCCCGCTGCTGCGGATTGCCGCCGTCGCCCTGCTGTGCCTGGCGCCGCAGGCCTTTGCCATACTGCCGATCGAGCAGTGGCAATCCCCCTCCGGTGCAAAGGTGCTGTTCGTTGCCAACCGCGACCTGCCGATGCTCGATGTGTCCGTGGATTTTCCCGCCGGATCGGCCTATGACACTCCGGAGAAATCCGGCGCGGCGGCAATGACGCGCAGCCTGCTTCGCCTCGGCGCCGACGGCCTGGCCGAGGACGAGATCGCGCGGCGCTTCGCCGACACAGGCGCTGTGCTCGGCGGCCGCTTTGATCCGGATCGCGCGGGCCTGCACCTGCGCACGCTGTCGGATCCGCAGCGGCGCGGACCGGCCCTCGATCTGTTTTCCCGGATATTGAAGGCGCCGGAGTTTCCGGCGCACGTGCTCGAGCGCGAGAAGGTGCGCCAGATCGGCGCGCTGAAGGAGGCGGATCTCAAGCCGGATACCCAGGTGGCACGCCTGTTCTACCAGATGGTGTTCCGCGGGCACCCCTATGCGCTGCGCGGTTCCGGCGATGCGGAGACGGTCGGCAGGCTGACTCGCGAGGATCTGCTCGCCTTCTATCGCCGCCATTACACGGCTGACCGCGCCGTGGTTGCGATCATGGGGGATGTGTCGCGGAAACAGGCCGAGGCGATTGCCGAGCAGCTGACCGCCGGACTGCCGCGCGGAGACGGGCGCACGGCATCCCTGCCGCCGGTGGAATCCCTGCCGCAAGGCGTCACCCGCATGGTCGCCCATCCGGCGACCCAGAGCCACATCCTGATTGGCGCCCCCGGCATCCGCCGCGACGATCCGGAATATTTCACGCTGTTTGTCGGCAACTACATTCTCGGCGGCGGCGGGTTCGTGTCGCGGATCACCGAAGAGGTGCGGCAGAAGCGTGGCCTCGCCTATTCCGCCTACAGCTACTTTGCGCCGCAGCTGGCCAGCGGACCTTTCATCATCGGCATGCAGACCCGGCGCGACCAGGCCGGCGAGGCGCTGTCGGTGTTGCGCGGTACGCTGCGCGAGTATCTGGAAAAAGGGCCGACCGAAGAGGAACTGCGCGCGGCCAAGCAGAACATCATCGGCGGTTTCCCGATGCGCATCGACAGCAACCGCAAGATTCATGACTATCTCGGGTTGATCGGCTTCTACGACCTGCCGCTCAGCTACCTCGAGGATTTCGTCGCCAACATCGAGAAGGTCACCGTTGAGGGCATCCGGACGGCTTTTGCCCGCCGGGTCGATCCCGACCGCCTGGTCACCGTGGTGGTGGGGGCGGACGAGGATCGGACGGTGACGGCGCCGGCGGCGCGCTGAAGCGCGCGCGATGCCCGGGCAAAACGAACTGCGCATCATCGGCGGCGCCTGGCGCAGCCGGAAGATCCGCTTCGCTGACCGCCCGGGCCTGAGACCCACGCCTGACCGGGTCCGGGAAACGCTGTTCAACTGGCTGGGCCAGGATCTCTCGGGGCGCGAATGCCTCGACCTGTTCGCCGGCAGCGGAGCGCTGGGTTTCGAGGCGGCCTCGCGCGGCGCCAGGCGCGTGGTGATGGTCGAGAGGGACGCTGCGGCTCTGCGCGCGCTGCAGTCCAACAAGGCGCTGCTGCAGGCCGCCATGGTGGAAGTGCTGCGCGCCGATGCGCTAGAATTCCTGCGTCATCATCCGGCGTCCTATGACGTCGTGTTCCTGGATCCGCCGTTTGCCGACGACTGCTGGGCGCAGCTGCTGAAGCTGCTGCCGCAATGCCTTAAACCCGGTGCGCTGGTGTATTGTGAACGTGCCGAGAAGCTGGATGCCGGTCCCGGCTGGAGCATCCTCAAGGCCGGGCGCGCAGGCCAGGTCAGTTACCAACTGCTGAAAAGAGCGGAACATGAACAATAAGGCGGTATACCCCGGCACCTTCGATCCGATGACCCTTGGCCACGAGGATCTGGTGCGGCGTGCCGCGCGCCTGTTCGGTCATGTCGTGCTGGCGGTCGCCGACAGCCGCACCAAGCGTCCGCTGTTCACCCTCGCCGAGCGCATCGACATTGCTCGCGATGCGCTGAAGGATGTCAAAAATGTTTCGGTCGAGGGTTTTTCCGGACTGCTGACGGACTTCGTGCGCAAGCACAAGGCGACGGTGGTGGTGCGCGGCGTGCGCGCGGTCTCCGACTTTGACTATGAATTCCAGCTCGCCGGCATGAACCGCAAGCTGCATCCCGACGTGGAAACGGTGTTCATGACGCCGGGCGAGGAGTACATGTTCCTGTCGGCGACGCTGGTGCGTGAAATCTCGGTGATGGGCGGCGATGTGTCGAAGTTCGTGTCGCCGGCCGTCGCCGCGCGCCTGAAGGCGAAAATCACGGAATCCGGGGGCCGCTGATGGCGCTGATGATCACCGACGAGTGCATCAACTGCGACGTCTGCGAGCCGGAGTGTCCCAACGAGGCGATTTCGGCGGGCGAGGAGATTTACGTCATCGATCCCGAGAAGTGCACCGAGTGCGTCGGCCATTTCGACGAGCCGCAGTGCCAGAAGGTCTGTCCGGTGGACTGCATTCCGCTGGACCCCGACCGCAGCGAGACGAAGGAAGAACTGCAGCGCAAGTACGAAAGGCTCACGGCGCTGAAAACCGCCTGAGCGTCAGCGCTTCTGGCAGCGCGGGCACCAGCAGGTCGCGCGCTGTCCCTGACGCAGTTCGCGGATCGCCGTGCCGCAGCGCATGCAGGGTTCGCCGCTGCGGCCGTAGACAAAAAAACGGTTCTGGAAGTGCCCGGCCATGCCGTCGCTGCCGACATAGTCGCGCAGCGAACTGCCGCCGGCGTCGATTGCTTCCCCCAGCACCGCCCTGATTTCCCGCGCCAGCGCGTCGCAGCGCGCGCGGCTGACGCGTTTTGCCGGGGTGCGCGGGTCGATGCCGGCGCGGAACAGCGCTTCATTGGCGTAGATGTTGCCGACACCGGCGACGACATGGCCGTCCATGATCACGGGTTTGATCGCCGCGCTGCGCGGCCGCGTCGCGCGGTGGAGCACGGCGCCGCCGAAATCCGCGGTCAGCGGCTCCGGCCCGATGTCCCGCAGCAGCGGGTGGGCGAGCGGATCGCCTTTCAGCCACAGCACCAGTCCGAATCGCCGCGGGTCGCGCAGGCGGATCACGCGGCCGTTGTCGATGACGAGGTCAAAGTGATCGTGTTTTTCCGGCGCGGCCCGTGCATCGACCAGCCACAGCCGTCCCGACATGCCGAGGTGCACCAGCAGCGTGCCCCGTTCGTGATTCACCGGTTCGCAGCTGAACAGCAGGTATTTGCCCCGGCGCGACAGCGCGTCCACGCGTGCGCCGGCGAGCCGCTGTTCGAGCCCGCGCGGCACCGGCTGGCGCAGGCCGCGGTGGCGCACCACGGCACGCAGGATGCGCCGGTGTTCCACCACCGGGGCCAGTCCGCGGCGGGTGGTCTCGACTTCCGGTAATTCAGGCATTTATAACTATTTGTTTTTATTGATTATTTTTTGACGGATACCGGACGACCCGGATGAGTCAGCAGCGCCTGCCCGGCACCGGCGAGGAAGGTGTACTGCAGGCCGTTGTCCTGGCGCAGCAAAACGAGATTGGGCTCGCGCTGCAGCACTGCAAACACCAGCGGTGCCCCCTCGCGCAATTCGATGCGCACTTCGGCCAGCGGTTTGCGTCCGTCATGGGGCTCGGCGCGCGCGGCCGAAGCCTGGCGCCAGCGGTCGACGAAAGCCTGCAGTTCATCGGCGCCGGCCTCGTCGGCGGGCGGCGTCAGGGACCAGCGTCCCCCGGTTTGCCGGACACTGAATTGCGGCAGCAGGACCGCCTCGGGGATTTCGTTTTCGTTGAGCAGCACGCGGCGGATCAGGGCCGTTGCATCGGCCGGCAATGCCGCGCCGTGCCGCAGCGCGACCGCGTACACGGTGTCTGCGCGCATCACGTACTGCTCGCGGGTGACCGTGTTGATGCCGCCGAAGGCGTAGTCAATGCCGTCGACGCTCAACCGTGCCACCGGCGCCTGCAGGTCGAAACGCTCAAGATCGGCGGCCGGAAACTGCGCCGCCGGTTTTGTTTCCAGCAGCGCCAGCATGCGCATGACCTGGAATTCATCGGCGCGTGCGCGCAGCGGCGCGGTGATCAGCCATTGCGCATCCCGGCGTTCGAGTTCGATCGGCGCCTGCCCCGGGCGCGCGAGGACGACCTTCTGGGCCCGGGCCGGCTGCAGGGTCGACAGCGGCGGCGGGTTTCCGCCAGGCGCCGGTGCCAGCCAGGCCAGCACGCCGAGGCCGGCGGCGACTGCGAGCAGGACGAGCAGCGACAGCCAGCCGTGTTTCATGCGCCTTCAGGCGGCATTGCGCCGCCGCCACCAGACCAGGGTCCCGGTGACTGCAAATATCAGCGGCAACAGCAGCAGCACGATCACGGCGATTGCGTAGAGGTGCATCGTGCTGACTTCGAGCCGGGTGTCCGCGGCCGGGCGCGGGTCGATCGTGACCAGCGCATCCTCGCCAGCCAGCCAGTTCATCATGCTCACGCCGAGCGCGAGGTTGCCGCCGTTGCCGATGAAGCTGTTGGACAGGAAGTGGCCGGTGCCGACAACGATGACGCGTTGTTCGCGGTCACCGGCGGTGCGTTCCAGCGCGGCCGCGATGTTGACCGGGCCGGGAAAATCGCGCGACTTGTCGAAAGTCGACTTCGCATCGAGTTTTCCGGTTTCAA
>JAEYXO010000311.1 GCA_023431245.1 Pseudomonadota bacterium
ATGATGTCCTGCCCGGTCGAGATGCCGCCCAGCACGCCGCCGGCGTTGTTGCTGACAAAGCCCTGCGGCGTCATTTCGTACGAGTGTTCAGTGCCGCGCTGGCTGACCGCCGCGAAACCGGCGCCGATCTCGACGCCCTTCACCGCGTTGATGCTCATCATGTTGTAGGCGATGTCGGCATCGAGCTTGTCGTAGACCGGCTCGCCGAGTCCCACCGGCACACTGCTGGCAATGGTCGTGATTTTTGCGCCGACCGAATCCCCGGATTTGCGCAACTTGTCCATGAAGGTTTCGAGTTCGGCAACAATGGCGGCGTTCGGCGCGAAAAACGGGGTGTTGCCGACCTCGTCCCAGGTCACGAAGGGAATCTCGACCGGCCCCAGCTGCGACATGTAGCCGCGGATCACCGTGCCGTATTTTTCCTTGAGCCATTTCTTGGCAATGGCCCCCGCAGCCACGCGCACCGCGGTCTCGCGTGCCGACTGGCGGCCGCCGCCGCGGTAGTCGCGGATGCCGTACTTCTGCCAGTAGCTGTAGTCCGCGTGACCGGGACGGAACAATTCCTTGATCTTGGAGTAATCCTTGCTGCGCTGGTCGGTATTGCGGATCAGCAGGCCGATCGACGTACCGGTGGTTTTGCCCTCGAACACGCCGGACAGGATTTCAACCTTGTCTTCCTCCCGGCGCTGGGTCACGTGGCGCGAGGTGCCGGGCTTGCGGCGGTCGAGTTCGAGCTGGATGTCAGCCTCGGTCAGCGCCAGCCCCGGCGGGCAGCCGTCGACCACGCAGCCGATCGCCGGCCCGTGCGATTCGCCGAAGGAAGTGACACAGAACAGGGTGCCCAGAGTGTTGCCCGACATGGGGTAAAAACTCCATTAAAATCAAGCACGAAGTTTAACACAGCCAGCCACTCTCACTGGACGCAGCGATGAGCGAAAAGCCCGATCCCGAAAAGATCAAAGGCCCCGGCGGCCTCCACATGCGCGAGTTGCATGAACTGGTGAAGCAGAGCCATGCACGCGACCGGGCCAACCGCGCACCAAACGCATTGAAGCAGCCGCAAAACCGCTGGCAGCGGCTGGTGCGTTATGTATGGGACAAAAAGCGGGGATAGCGCGGCTGTTGGTTGTTTTAATACCCGCGCAGGAACTCCAATCCCCAGGCCACGCCAAAACCGGTGCAATCGGTTGCCACTGCACCCAGTCCGCCTTTGCAGCCGTGGGCCGACAGGTCCATGTGTATCCACGGCGTCTTGTGCGTAAAGCGCTGCAGCAGCCTCGCCGCCAGGATATGGTCGGCCTCGCCATCGAGCGTGCACTGCTTGATGTCAGCCACCGCGCTGTCGAGCGCGCTGTCGTAATCCTCGTCCATCGGGAAGCGGCACAGCCGCTCACCGGCCTTCACACCCGCGCCCAAGGCCTTGTCGGCAATATCGTCGCCGGTGGCGAAAATGCCGCTGTAGCGCGAGCCGACGGCGACATGCATCGAGCCCGTCAGCGTCGCAAAATCGACGATCAGCTCCGGCTTCGCCCGCGCCGCCAGCGTCAGCGTGTCAGCCAGCACCATCCGCCCTTCGGCGTCGGTATGCACGACCTCGATCGTGGTGCCGTCCAGCGCAGTCACCACGTCGTTCTGCTTGTAGGCGCGCGGGCTCAGGTGGTTCTGCGCCAGCGCCAGCCAGCAGTCGATGTTGATTTTCAGTTTTGCCGCGCTCGCCGCCGTCAGGATGCCGAGCGCCACCGCCGAGCCGTTCATGTCCTCGTGCATGCCCATCATGTAACGCGCCGGCTTCAGGTTGTGGCCGCCGGTATCGAAACAGATACCCTTGCCCACCAGCGCGACGGTCTTCTTCGCACCGCGCGGCCGGTAGCGCAGGCGCACGATCGCGGCATCCCCCTCGTCGCTGCCCTGGGCCACCGCGCAGAAGGCGCCGGCGCCCATTTTCTTCAGGCGCCTGAAATCGAATTCCTCGCGCGCCCAGCCCTGCGCACGTGCCAGTTCCGCGATGCGTTTGCGGTAGGCACCGGGCGTCAGTTCATTCGGCGGCAGCACCGTCAGCCTGCGACAGAGCACATTGCCCTCTGCCACCGCGCGCTCCGCGGCAAATGCGTCGGCCGCCCGGTATCCCCACAGTTCGAGGGTTTTCAGCGGTTTCGCGGCGGCATCCTTTTTACGGTTAGGCAGAGGCACACCATTGACCCAGGCCACAAATGCGGCGCGCCCGGCCAGCGCCTGCCGGGCTCCCGCCGCACCGGCCACCGCGACATGCAGCGTCTCCGGCTGCTCGGCCAGCAGGGGCGCCAGCGCCTTGCGCAACAGCGTGTGCTGCTCGAAGGCGGTCTGCTTCGGGTCCGGCGTCACCCACAGCACCAGTGTGCCGTCGGCAGTCTCAGCACTGACCGCAGCCTTGGCGAGGTCGGCCGGCTTCTTGCGCCGTCGCGCCAACGCTTTTTCGAGCACGCCGTTAAGCGGCAATGCCGACAGCGCGGTGCCGGAAGGTGCAAGCACCAGCAGGTGGCGGATATTACCGAGTTCGCGCGCGGAAGGCAGTCCGGCGCGGGAGTTCAATTTGGCCAGCATCATGGGTTCCCGTGTTGTGTCGCGTCGATTATAACGACGGAGCGGCCTGCTAAAATCGTGGCACCAGCCACCGAACAAGCGGAACCCGATGCGCCCCTACCTCGACCTGCTGCGCCACGTGCTCGAACACGGCACCCGAAAGACCGACCGCACCGGCACCGGCACGATCTCCGTCTTCGGCGCACAGCTGCGTTTCGACCTCGAGGCCGGCTTCCCGCTGGTGACCACCAAGAAAGTGCACCTGAAGTCGATCATCCACGAACTGCTGTGGTTCCTGAAAGGCGACACCAACGTCAAATACCTGCAGGACAACGGCGTGTCGATCTGGAACGAATGGGCCCGCGCCGATGGCGACCTCGGGCCGGTCTACGGTTACCAGTGGCGCTCCTGGCCCGCCGCCGACGGCCGCCACATCGACCAGATCGCGCAGGTGCTGGAGCAGCTGAAGAAGAACCCGGATTCGCGGCGCATGATTGTCTCTGCCTGGAACGTCGCCGACCTCGACCGCATGGCGCTGATGCCCTGCCATGCCTTTTTCCAGTTCTACGTCGCTGACGGGAAACTGTCCTGCCAGCTCTACCAGCGCAGCGCCGACATGTTCCTCGGCGTGCCCTTCAACATCGCCTCCTATGCGCTGCTGACGCTGATGATCGCCCAGGTCTGCGGTCTGAAGCCCGGCGACTTCGTCCACACCTTCGGCGACACCCACATCTACCTGAACCACCTCGACCAGGTGAAGGAGCAGTTGTCACGCGAACCGCGGCCGCTGCCGCGGATGAAGCTGAATCCGGCGGTGAAGGACCTGTTCGCGTTCAAGTACGAGGACTTCACGCTGGAAGGCTACGACCCGCATCCGGCAATCAAGGCCCCCGTGGCGGTCTGAGCCGATGAGCGCCCCGCAAAAGCCGCGGCTGTCGCTGATCGTCGCGATGGCGAAAAACCGCGTCATCGGCGCGGACGGTAAAATTCCCTGGCACCTGCCCAACGAACTGCAGCTGTTCAAGCGCGTGACCATGGGTCACCACATCATCATGGGCCGCAAGACCTTCGAATCCATCGGACGCCTGCTGCCGGGACGCACCACGGTGATCGTCACGCGGCAGGCGGGCTACACGGTGCCGGGCGCGGTCATCGCGCATTCCCTCCAGGAGGCCGTCACGCGCTGCGGCGGCGACAGCGAAATCTTCGTCATCGGCGGCGGTGAGCTTTACCGCGCCGCGATGCCGCTGGCCGACCGCATTTACCTGACCGTGGTCGATGCCGAACCCGCCGGCGACACGCGGATGCCGGAATTCGATCCGGCCCAATGGAAAATCGGCAGTACGGAGCAGTTCCGCAGGGACGAACGCCATGCCCACGACTACCGCTTCGAGGTCCATGACCGTGTGGCGGCTTAGCGCGCTGGCGCTGCTGATCGCCTTCGCCGCCTGCGGCGCCCACGCCGCCGAAAAACGCATTACCGTCGAGGAACTGGTTCTGCGCGCCGAAGCCGGCGACCGCACGGCGATGCGTGCGCTGGCCGATGCCCACTACGCCGGCCGCGACGGCGCGGAACAGGATTTCGCCAAGGCCGCGGACTGGTACCGGCG